>JANQJN010000034.1 GCA_028281625.1 Emcibacteraceae bacterium
CTATCTAATCTGGAAATTAACGAACGGAACATCCCACAAAACCGACGCCACCAACGCATCCCGCACCATGCTTTACAATATCCGCGAAGGGCATTGGGACGCTGAAATCTGCGAAATACTTGATATTCCAATGGAAATTCTGCCAGAGGTAATGGACTGCCCGGCTGATTTTGGGGAAACCAGTCTTTTCGGGGGCAGTATTCCCATATTGGGTGTTGCGGGGGATCAGCAAGCGGCAACCATTGGGCAGGCTTGTTTTGAGCCAGGAATGATGAAATCCACCTATGGGACGGGCTGTTTTGCGCTATTGAATACCGGAAATGAGCTTATATCGTCGCAAAATCGGCTTTTAAGCACCATTGCGTATCAGTTTGACGGAAAAGTAACATATGCGCTTGAAGGGTCCATTTTCATCGCTGGTGCTGCTGTTCAATGGCTTAGAGACGGTCTTGGCATCATAGATTATGCCCGTGAAATGGACGCACTCGCTGAAAAAGCGGATGTTAATCACAAATTATACCTTGTACCGGCGTTTACAGGGCTTGGTGCTCCCTATTGGGATCCAGACGCCCGTGGGGCCATATATGGGCTTACACGCGGCAGTGGACCTGCGGATTTTGCTCGTGCAACCCTTGAAAGCGTGGGATATCAGACCCGTGACCTGCTGGAATCCATGAAAAGTGATATCCCTCACCCACTTAATGCCAGCCTGCGTGTTGATGGTGGCATGACGGCATCAAATTGGACTATGCAGTTCTTAAGTGATATAATGGATGTGTCCATTGATCGACCGGTGGTTACGGAAACGACGGCGCTGGGGGTGGCGTGGCTGGCAGGGATGCGGGCAGGCATATATCCTGATCAGGCAGGGTTTTCAGAAAACTGGGCACTGGAACAGCGATTTGAGCCCAATATGCCAACAAAGATCCGTGATGAGTATTATAAAGGCTGGCATAAAGCCGTCACAAGAACGCTCACAAATTAACAAACTTCGGACAAAATACCGTCATATTGCTGTTCATAATCGGTCGATAGGAACAATTTTAATAAAATTATTCCACTTTGATGGAGAAGACTTTGTGACGGGAGTAGTATAATGAAAAAGTTATTCTTAGGCAGTATATCTGCAATCGCGTTAATCGGAACACAAACACATGCACAGGAGGGCAACTGGTACGCCGGTGTCGATGGATATGTCAGTTTTCTGGGTAGTGAATCTGCAACGCGCGCTGATCTTAATGTCCTTAATGCCTATAATACGGGCGGCGGCTTTGCTGGCTTGCTCGGCTATGATTTTGGGACCTTGCGCCTGGAAGGCGAACTGGGCAAGCACTATAATAATCTGGAGCGCCTAGCGGTAACCACCGATGCCACCCTGGGCCTGGCCAGTGGAACCGCCACAGGCGGGCGTACCCATTCGACCCACTATATGTTTAATGCAGTGATTGACCTGGACGAGCTTTCCGGTGATATGGCGTTTGAGCCCTTCATTGGTGGTGGGCTTGGTGTTGCTACAGTGAAACTACAGCAGTTGGCTGTTGCGGCTGCACCGGCTTATGTGAACGCCTCTGATGATGCGCTTGCCTATCAGCTATTTGCCGGTGTGAGAACCGCACTGTCCGACAATGTGGATCTGTCGCTCAAGTACCGCTATATGGATACCAATGACGGGGATCCCCTGGATCGTTTGGGCAACAGTTTCAAATCAAGTTATAATGTTCACGATGTTGGATTGGGCCTGACTTACAAATTTGGTGCCGTAAAACGCGATGAAGTTGCCAAGGCTCCGCAACCGGTGGCAATTGAACCGCGGCCAGCACCTGAACCACGGCCTGATCCCGCACCTGTTGCGGAAATCGCACCAGCGGCGCCCCCTCCTCCGCCACCACCGATGATCAATAAAGGTCCTTACTCTATTTATTTTGAATGGGATAGTGCCTTTGTGGATATGGACGCCCGTGAAGTGATCCGCCAGGCGATCATTGAAAGTGGCAAGATTGAGCAAGTCACCATTCAGGTGGATGGTCATGCGGACAGATCAGGGCCTAATGGTTATAACGATAATTTATCCTTTGAACGCGCCACTGCCGTCAAAGAAGCCATGATTGCAAACGGTGTTGACGAAGATATGATTATGATCGAAGGTCACGGCGAGCGCATGCCAGAAGTGATGACCGATGATGGTGTGCGTGAACGGCAAAACCGCAGAGTGACGATCATTCTGAATTAACAAAAACGAGATAAAAGAGAACGAGATAAAAGAAAAAAGGCGCTGAAATCAGCGCCTTTTTTTATTTAAGGGTCTCGCCTTTGATTTCCGCTTCAAGCATGTTGGAATCGATAAAGAATTTTGCCGCCCAGTTGAGATACTCAAATCGGCCATATAGGCCGTCGATCGGGTATGATCCTTTAACGCCACCGATCATGGCATCATTTTCCCCCTCCAGGCGGACAGTACAACGGACAAATTCATTCAGTTTTGATCCGGTTTCAAGATATTTCTCGTCGCCAGTTTCCTTGTATATCAAAAGTAGTGAGTGCGCGATTTGTACAGCACCTGTCAGACACACCCATTTAACGGCCGGGGTCCAGTCCTTATACCAACGGCCCGGAAGATAGCCATCGCTGCGTGTTACATCAATGATCGCGTCCGCAAAGTTCATTGCACTTGCCAGCAGCGCTTCGTCACGGGAATACAGAAATCCTTCCACAATCCCACGGGTCACATAACCAAGTGTATGAGTTAGCGGCTGGTCCGGTTTATCAAGGCAGCAATCGGCAAACCAGCCGTTTTCCTGCTGCTTTGTAATCGCCCAGCGGATATTTTTCAGGGCGGCATCACCATATGTGGTGTTGCCGGATACTTTGGCTGCTTCTAGTAGCCCCCACGACACATGAGTTTCCTAGGCTTTTTCACCTTTTTCCGCGAAGGGCGTTGAAAATTTACGCCAACACCCGTCGTCATCCATGGTATCCACCAACCACTGCGCTGCGCGGTGCATAGCGTTTCCATACCGGTCAAATTCCTTTACACCCGCCGCAAGTCCGATCAGGATTTGCCCGGTGTTAAAGGTCACAGGAACTGGTTCCTTTTCGATGCGACCCCCTTGGTAGGCACCGCTTTCAAGTTGAATTTTCTCACACCAGTCAAGAGCGATCATTGCGCTTTCGATATAGTCTTTGTTATCGAAATAATGTCCACAATTGATCAGTGTTGGAATAATATATCCTGTGGTTTCCGGATAAGATGTCGCCCAACCCTTTTTAACGGAGAAGTCACGCGCGATCCCGCCATCGTGGCTGGCTGAATTTTTCTGCGCTCTTAGGATCCAGTCAAGCGCTGCTACAACAGTTGCCGCCTTCCCTGGGTCCGCCGGAAGGTCCCATTTATTGTCTTTTTTGACTTCCGCCTGCCCTTCCGGGATCAGCATGTTAAACTCTTCCCAGTCATTGTATTTTCTGATGATCGAGTCTGGTACGATCTTTTTAAGAAGCGCCTTCATGTTTTGACTGTGCCTTTTATTATCTTTTTAATATATGCTTCAGCTTTGCGCACACTTTACCCCACAAATAATGGATAAATGGTAAAGGATCAGAAATTCTTGCGATTGCTTCGACGCTTTTCATGCTTTTTTCAAGATCATCCTGCTCCTGGGTGGTCACAGTTTCCTTGGAATACCGATTTATGGGGTCAACCCGCCACAATATTCTTTCATTTGCAAGCGTTTGTTCTGGAAACGGAGCTCCTGTTTCCGCGCAGTATTGGGCGTAGACAAGATTGACACCATGAATGATCGCCACTTCATGTTGAAGGTCGGTTCTGGAAACAGTTGGCTCAATCATAAGAAGCTCGCCAGTACGGCTATCCTTTTTAAATTCCATGCCGCCCATACCAACAAACTCTGCTGCTTTGAAATATTTGCCCGTAGCGTGGCGCATCTCATCAAGAAGTTCATACGCACTGGTACAGCTTGCCGTACCACCAACATTTGGTGGCCAGGACCGAACTTTGCGACCGGGAAAGTCAGCAACCACATTGCCATCCTTATCAATATATTCGAGCAGAAAATAAATATCGCTGTCGGTTCCTTCAATCCATTCCTGGATCACCATGTTTGGAACTCGGTCACTGACTTCGGCATATATGTCCTTAATTTCATCCAAACTGTTGGTTTTATAGGCTTTTTTAATCTCATCACCAAATTCAGTGTTTTGTTCGGACGGTTTGAATATGCATGGAAAATTAAAATGCGCTGCGCCATCAATAAGCCCAGGCACGCTGACATTTAAAGTTCGCGGATAACGAATGTTCGCTTTTTCCGCCATGGCGAGCACACCATTCTTGTTCATCAGATCCATCAGTGTTTTGTGATCTGGCATGATAAAGCGATATATATTGCTAAGTCTGTCCCGCTGCTTTGAAATTGTGCGAAGGCTTTTTTCCATGGTAACAAACAACACCGGATCATCATCAAGCGTTTTTCTAAGCCCGATCAGGTCTTCAATCAGTGCGTCCCCCTCCAGATCCCTGATTTTTACCTTTTTTGCTGAATTCGTTTTGCCGCTTGGTTTGTCAAAATCCTTGTCAACCGCAATGACCGGCACCCCCTCTTTATCAAGTGCACGGGCAACGCCAAGACCATTAATATCAAGACCGACGACAACGGCTGGAACATTGAGTTTCTTGGTCATTCTAACTTATCACTTTCTGAAAAACAGTTAATATGCTTCTAACGTCATGCTCAGTCATGCCAATAGTTGTTGGTAATTCAATCATATGATCAGCTATGGCATTTGCATTTTCACTATTGGGGTATTCCTTTGTCCAATGAATGTCATAAGGACGGCGTGCCTGAATATTCTCTTGCTTCAGTGCCTGAAAAACGGTTTCAACGCTCATATTAGTCGGAATTTTAAAATTTAGTTTAATGATGTAATGCTCACTTATTTTCTGTACCAGCTCAATTCGAGGGAATTCGTTTGCTATTTTTTTGTACAATTGCACTACATGTTTTTTGCCTTCAATAATTTTATCTAGCTTTTCATACTGACATAGCAATATGGCTGCATTTGTCGAGTTCATCCGGGACATGCCAACAATTTGCGAAGTATCCGGACGCCTGAAAAATGTAGTAAAATAGTGCCGTATTGCACGAGTTTGATGCTCCCACAAATATACCCACACAAAAAAAATAAATTCGCCAATAGTATTTTTTGATTCCTGAAGTTCTTGGGCATACTTATGGGCAGACGCCACGAAATCAGGGTTATTTATGATTAACGCACCGCCGGAACTGCTCCGTCCTCCAACCATGGTTTTTGATTGGGCAAAACTATTTATTCCAAAATCCCCATATCCTCCCATATATCTGCCCCGGTACTTTATTTTTTGAATATGTGCTGAGTCGTCAATTACAAAAAACTTATGCTTTGCGCTTAACGCACAAATCGTTTCCATATCAAGTGGAAGTCCAAAACAATGTTCCGCGACAACAGCTAAAACATCATCAAAATTCTGTTGCTTCAGTTTATCAATTGATAAATTGAGATTCTCGTCCACATCGACAAGCCTGATCTCCAGCCCCTCCGCTTTGATCGCTTCAAATACAGCGTCACACGAAAAGGCGGGGACTATAACCTGTTTTCGATCCGGATTACTGCTTTTCATTACTTTTAGTGCGATGCGAATTGCGGTACGCCCACTATTCAAAAGAATAATGTTGTCTGAATGTGTTATGGATTTCAGCTTCGAGTGAAAGTTTTCTAGCGCTCCTCGCTTAGGAAAAAGAGCGGCGAAAAATTCACCCATGCCCCAATAGGCGTATTGAATCTTGTAGTGTTGCATAAATTTCAGCGACCACGAATTATCTTTATTGTTGCTGCTTGCCAGTCACTGGCATTAATACCACACAAATCCTTAATTTTTTTACAATCCATTACTGAATTTTTCGGCCGCTTTGAAACGGTGGGATATTCATCTGAAGTAATCCCTTTTACGAATACGCGCCTTGGCAGTTTTCCTGCTTCAAACGCGATTTTGAATATAAACTTGGCAAAATCCATCCATGACGTGATCTGATTGCCGGTGAAATGGAAAATCTCATGCTCGATTTTGTCTTTATGCTCAATGATGGCGTAGATGGCATCGGCAATATCCCCGGCGTAGGTCGGTGCGCCCATCTGATCATAAACAATGTTTAGTTTTTGCTGCTGCGCACCTAAACCCAGCATGGTGATCAGAAAATTCTTGCCGTACTCACTAAACACCCAACTTGTGCGCACTATGGCGTATTTGGCACCAGTGCGTATAATGGCCTGCTCCCCTTCTGCCTTTGACTTACCGTAGATATTGATCGGATTGATTGGGTCCGTTTCCTTGTAAGGAAGGCTCGCTTCGCCATCAAAAACATAGTCCGTTGAAATATGAATGAAAAAGGTGCCATTTTCACTACAGGCATTCGCAAGAAGCTTGGGGCCAAGCGCGTTTGCCGCACGGGCATCTTCTTCTTCCACTTCGGCCTTGTCCACTGCGGTGTAGGCGGCAGCATTAATAAGAACGTCCGGAGAGTGTTCTTTAAAAGCACTCTCAATACTTTCAGCTGAAGTGATATCGAGTTTATCTGCGGACATGGGAATAAGCTCCATACCGGCCGGCGCGCGGTCTTGAAGCGAACGGCCCACTTGTCCATTAGCTCCGGTAATCAGCACTTTCATAAAAGTGTTTCCCTCACATTAATCCCTTTTGCACGAATACAAAAAATAACCACAATTTAAGGACAGACTGATTTTTATATGGTGCGTTTATATTATCATTATATTTATACTAGAATTAATGTTAATATTTAATAGAAAAAATTGTTCTCAGTAAGGTACGCCTGTAATTATGTCTCAAATACGTATTTTTCTTCTTACAATGCTTGGCATTTTCTTGTTGCAACCCGCATTGGCACAACAATGTCAGATGAATTTTGACGAAAAAAGTGGCCTATTTTCTGTAAAGGCGAACTCGCGCGAAGTAGTGCGTACACTTTATAGTTTTTGGGAAGGTGGATGGCGATGGGCGGGTGCGAAAACCGTCACTGGAATAATGGCTGATAAAAGTTACAGGTTTGATGTGGATGTTAACGCACTCGGGTTGGTAATGTCTGGTGTTGCAACGAATACAGGGAGTAATCAAATTGACTGGGATTTTGATATCCTGGCCCAAGAAGACAGACAAGATATTATCGGTGGTGGAATAGTTTTTCATCTTGACCTTAGTCAGGGTGACAATGTGAGTGTCGAATTGTTGCCAGATAATACCGGCTGGACAGTTAAAGGTTTGCAAGGGTGCGAAGATATCACCGTAAAATTTAGTAAACCGATCGCGCGGGTTTATAAAGAACGTGGAAATGCTAATCAAATCCGTGCCTTTTTCTTTGATCGTCGCATTGAGACGGGCTCATATCCGGTTAAAATGAGCGTTATTCTTCCGGATGATGCCAGTGTAGAGCAAACAATCACTGAACAATTGGGCGGCGAGCCTGGCCTGGATTGGCACATGGACCTGATCGATCCGGAGCTATCACCCGTTGATTTAAGTTTTTTGAACAAGGATGAAATACCAGCAGGAAAAAGAGGATACCTAAGACCACAGGGCGAGGATCTTGTGTTTGAAGATGGCACAAAGGCGCGATTTTGGGGTGTTAATGTACAGGCTTACGCTATTTTTTCTTCGAACGATGACAAAATAAGGGCGCATGCCAAAAGGCTTTCTAAAATGGGCTTTAATCTTGTTCGACTGCACCATCATGACTCGCGCTGGGTTAACCCAAACATTTTTGGTTTCAGGGAAGATAACACCCTTTCCTTTGATAAGGAGTCGTTTAGAAAAATTGACCTTTGGATCAAAGCTTTAAAAGATGAGGGTATTTATGTATGGCTTGATCTGGCTGTCGGGCGTGAATATAGCGCCAAAGACGGCATTCGAAATTTCGCTGAGATTTCCAAGGGTCGCGAGCGCACAGACGCAAAAGGATTTAATTATATTGACGATGACGTTGAGGCATTGATGAAAGCCTTTAACGAGGAATATCTAAATCACGTTAATGAGTACACAGGCTTGGCCTATAAGGATGATCCGGCGATTATTTCAGTACTTATCACCAATGAAAATGATCTCACTCATCATTTTGGGAACGCGTTGCTACCAGATAAGAATGTGCCGATTTCAAACCGAAAATATATGAGCCTCGCGCGACAGTTTGCCATAGATAACAACCTTTCCCCAAATCAAACCTGGAGGTCCTGGATTCATGGCCCGTCAAAAATTTTTCTCAATGATCTGGAAAACCAATTCAATGAACGAATGATCGAGCATCTTAATTCTCTGGGTGTAAAGAATAATGTTGTTACGACCAACAGCTGGGGCAATATGCCAATTTCGAGCCTACCCTCCCTCACGCGAGGTGACATTGTTGATGCACACGCATATGGTCGTCCGGACTTTTTACGAAGTAATCCGAGAAGCAAGGGAACTTTCGCGCATTGGATTGGTGCTGCACAAGTTGCTGGAAAACCCTTTACAACCAGCGAGTGGAATGTTGAAAAGCTTCCCGATACTTTTGATCGATTTGCAACTCCCGTTTATATGGCAGCTTTATCGGCGCTACAGGGATGGGATGGAATAATGCAATATGGGTACAGCCAACTCAGCCTTAATCAAACAGGGCTGACAGACAATTATTCTTCCTTTAATGATCCTGCCTTGATGGCGCTTATGCCAGCCTCCGCATTACTCTATCGTCAAGGTCATGTAGCAGCCGCAAACAGAACTTACGCACTTTCGCTTTCTGCTAATGATTTCTTTGGCAAATCCACCTCCCCTGGATCTTCTGCCACGATCCGAACACTGATGGAACAAAGTAAACTTGTCGTCGACATACCTGAAGTAAAAGAACTGCCTTGGCTGGAAGATACACAGGTAGAAGCCTCAACCACCAAAATTGCGGATACGAACCGTGATTTTATTCCTCCTGGACAAGATTTTGTGACATCTGATACGGGGGAGCTTACACGACATTGGAGAGACGGCACCTACACCGTGAATACACCCAAGTCTCAGATTGCCATGGGTTGGTTGGGTGGTAAAGAGATCACGCTGGATAACATAAGTGTTGAATTTGAGAACCGCATTACAGCAGCAGCGGTACAGTCCCTTGATGACCAGCCTATTGAGAATGCTGAAGATATATTGATATCACTCGCGTCCCGTACAGAGCCTGCCTCTGCAAATCGTCTACCGTATTTTTCTGAACCACTAAATGGAACACTTAAAATTAAAGCGAAAAGCGGGTTAATGCTGTATAAGTTTGATCTTCAAGGACAGACTTCAGCTATGCCATTTGAATATCAGAATGGCGAATATATTATTGATTTTACAAAAGATTTGGATTCCTATTGGTATGCTTTAAGAAAAAACAGTGAAGGGTGATGGCGGCAACTGATGAACCTGATAAAAGATTAAAAAGCGCATTCAATATGCGCTCTACCCCCCTCGCCGCGAACACAAGCGACGCAGTGAATGCTACTCGCGGCATAATGGTCTTATTGCTTGTGTTTATTCACTGGTCACCGGGTGTTTTCGAGCGGCTTGGGTTTGCAGATTACAGGGAAACTTTAAATCCATTATTCAGAGTAGCGACGCCTGGCTTCGCTATTATTTTTGGTCTGGCAATTGGGTTATATATTTTTGAACGGTTTGATGTAGATAAGCAGAAAGCGCGTGCGAGATTGGGAATTGCTCTAAGAACGTTGAGCGTAGGCATCCTGTTTCTGGCGCTCGTAGAGTACGGCAATCTTTATGCAAAGAACATGCTCGCTGACGTACATATAATTGCTGCTGTTTTTTATTCAGTGTTGCTTTATTATTTTTTGGGAATTTTGTCTGTGCCATTTTGGCATAAAATTCTCAATCGCGCGGATAATCTGGTGTTTGCTGCCCTTATCGGAGCAGCGATGTTTTACGCTATTGCGTACTTTGCAAAAATACTCTTACCCAACAGCGCACACCTTGAGGGAATTCTGCGACTAGGCGGTCTTATGATCGAGGCCAAATATAATTATTTTAATATGTCAGCGACAGTTTTTTTGGGACTTGCGCTTGGGTGCTATCTTCACCAGAAGGTGGTAAAAAACGAAAATGCGGAACATTTTTTTTCCATAGGAATCGCACTAATTGCCACTGGCGTTGCCATTTCATTTATTTTTAATGTTGAACATGAATGGCTAACAAGAGACGCTACACCGGTTTGGATGGATATCAGTTACTTTGGCGTGGTAATGCTTTTGCTTTCTTTGCTGCTTAAATACGCCTTCACTGAAAGGAAGGGCAAATTTGACCTGTTGTGCTTTAGATCTTTTGCAATTCTTGGGACCATGGCACTTAAAATTTACGTCGGTCACGCGATTGTCATTCCAACCAAAAATCTACTGGTGTCGGTGGGAGTGCCGTATGTACCGGCGCTGGCCACTCCCATGATAGCATTTTTTATCATGATACTTTTGCCCTTACGCAAATATTACGCGAAATATTATGGATGACGACAGTTACTGCTTGGCTTTTTTAAGAAGGTACTTTGCCAAATTCTGATCATGAATGATCAGTGCCGGGCCTTCGCCATTGTCCGGAATTTCGTAAAGCTGATTTGTTTTGCTTTCATTGACTTCTGAATAATGAAGAATACCGTGGCGCCCTTTGTCGGCAATTACCTTTTCAATAAGTTCCTTGGAAATATCCTTCGTTTCCTCTGAAAATGCATAGGTCAGTGCAGTGTCGCAGATAATATTAATCAGGCGGGGAATACCACGGCTTGCCATGTAAATATATGTGCAGGCCTCATCAGAAAAAAGTTTCTCTTCGCAGCCAGCGACTTTCAAACGATGCTCGATATAGGCTTCTACCTCTTCAAGATTAAACGGCTTTAGGTAAAAATCTGAAGAAATGCGCTGTGAAAACTGCACAAGCTCAGGCCTTTGCAATAGATCTTTTAATTGAGGTTGCCCAACCAGAATAAGCTGGAGCAGTTGGTGTTTATCCGCGTTGATATTTGAAAGCATACGAAGCTGTTCCAAAGTCTTGGTGCCCAGGTTTTGCGCTTCGTCGACGATAAGTACGGTTTTTCGGCCACGGCCATATTCAGCGATTAGATATTTTTGGAACTGATCAAATAACTTTACTGCGGAGACTTCATCAAACGGCTGATCAAAAGCAAGCAAGACCCACTGCAGCAGATCACCCTTGTCATCCTGAACATTGGAAATAAGTCCCACATTCAGTTCTTCGCTCATATTATTAAGAAGATGGCGAATAAGTGTTGTTTTGCCGCAGCCCACTTCGCCGGTAATCACCGTAAAGCCAGCTTGATTTAAAATGCCATATTCAAGCATGCTAAAGGCAAGCGAGTGGTTATGTCCCCAATATAAATAATCAGGGTCCGGCAATATGGAAAATGGTTTTTCTGTTAGTCCAAAAAATTCGTTATACATAACAAAACAACTTTAATGCTTTAGCTCGGTTCATTGGCCTGATTGAGCTGTGCAAGCAGTCCCTTCACTTCCTCCAATTGTTCAAACGGCTGACTATCGGAAATTTTTACAACTTCCTCGAATTCCCTAATTGCGGCAGCGTTTCTTTCTTCTGCCATATAACTCATGCCCAGATGGTACCTAAAAATTGCAACATTCGGCATTTGTTCGACAGCGTCCTGTAAAATGGACGTAGCAGCCTGTATATCACCAGTTTTATAATAAATCCATCCAAGAGTGTCTTTAAAATGTGGTACTGATGATTGACGGAAGCGCGAAGCAAGCTCTCTGGCGCGCTGCATGCTGGCGTCATCTTCACGGTGCTCTGACAGCAAGCTAGCAAGATTATTAATCACAACATCGTTTATTTGTTCCATCTCCATCATATCTTCATAGATACCAATGGCCATTTCATAATTTCTGTCACGTTCATAAATATTGGCTTTGATCAAGTTGAGCCCTATTGGGTTTGTGGCCACAGAAAGCCCCTGATCCGCTAGCTCTAACGCTTTTGGAAGATCATCCACACGCACATAATGACCAATCAAATTCATATACCCTGCTGCGTTTGCCGGGTTTACTTCTACGGCTTTTTCAAATGTGGCGATCGCGTCATCCGTTTCGCTTTGGCCCATTTGCACTTGCCCCAGAAGAAGCAGTGCCTGGTAATTATTTTCGTTTTCTTCAAGAAGCCCGGCAAGGAAGTCTTTGGCATCCTGCGCTCTATTGGCACGCATATAACTACCAATAAGAGCCGCCAAGGCGTTGGAGCCAGTGCCATTGCTTTGCTGATAAGCGTTTCTGAAAAGAGTGATGCTTTGCTCATAATTCTGCTGTCCACTTAGGGCCATACCTTCAATTTCAGCAGCACCAATGTCGTCACTATCCAGCGCGCGGATGGCGTCAGCGACTTGCTGCGCACCGATCCAATTTTGCCTCATAAGGCGCACGCGGGCTAGCTCGCGAAGAAGATCAAGACTATTTGGATTAACATTTAGTACACTGATAAGTATATCTTCTGCGCGCGGTACTGCAGACTGCTTGACGAGGAAGTTTGCGTAGGTTATCGCCACTTCAACATTGTTTTCGCTATAGCGAAGCGCATCTGCGAGTGTGTCATCGGCCAGTTCAATAGACCCGGAAAGTTCGTACGCTCTCGCAAGAAGCAGCGCTGCACGCTGCGCATCGGGCTTTTCATTTAATACAATCCGCAGGTCTTGAATGGCGTTATCATAACGATCGTTTTCAAGGTTCATGGATCCTCGAATTTCAAGTGCTGTGATATTTGCACCATCAATTTCAAGAATTCCTGCAACTATTGTTTCTGCATCATCAAAACGGCCTTCTGCCATCGCCAGTTCACCCAGACGGCCCCTTGCAATCAGGCCATCCTCTGAACTACCGGTGCGTTCAACGATGGTATTAAGGACATCCACAGCTTCATCACGCTCGCCATTAGCAAGTTTAAACTCGGAGAGTGCCAATTGGTAGCGAACCACATCTGTACCCCGCTGAATAAGCGTATTAAGCTCCGCCTCTGCTTCAGCACTGCTTTTATAAGTATTTAAGAAGCGAACAACATTGATGTTATTTTGATAATTCGCAGGATTAAGTTCTGCTATGCTCCGGATTTCGCTTTCCGCTGCTGCCAAGTCACTGTGCTTAATATGAAAATTCACCAGAGCGTTTCTTAGTTCCTCATCATCAGGATTTCTTTCAATAAGTGATCTATATAGACCTTCTGCGCTATCCAGATCATTCATTGCTTCATAGATTACTATGCTGATCAGGGTCAGGTCCCTGTTTTGACTAATATCTTCATTGCTTTGGGTTATGAACTCAAGCGCACCTTCAAAGTCACGTACGCTATATCTTTCGGCCGCAAGGATTTGTATGGCGCTTATGTTTCCCGGTTCAATTTCAAGCGCGCGATTGGCAGAGTCAAGGGCCCCTTCAGTATCGCCCAGTTTTAATAGAACTCCTGCTCGTAGAGCAAGTACTTCCGGGTTTTGATTATCAATTAGAAGTGCGCCTTCGCTAATCTCAACCGCGCGTTCCAGCTGATCAACCATCAGCATCAATTTACCAAGACGGACATTGGCATCGATATTCGCTGGATCAAGTTCAATGATCTTGTTTAAAACAGAATTAAGGTTAAGCCACGCTTCATTTTCTTCTTCAACAAGAGATAGCCCGTACCAAGCATCTACATAGGAATCATCAATTTGCAGGGCATTTCGAAATTCTAGATTGGCCTTGATGTAATCCCCCTCCGCAATAAGCTCCATACCGGTTTCATAATGGTCCAGTTTCATTTCCTCTGGTGAACTACAGGCGCTAAGTCCCAGAAACACACAGGATATGAGCAGCATCTTTGCAGATGTTTTGAAAGTTGGATTTTGTTTTTCAGCAGTCATGTTCTACGTCCATATTCGTCTTGTTTTATTACCCTGGCAGATAGTCACCGAGTCTTGGTGAAATTGTGTTTATAAAATTACCTAACCTAACTTCTGCATCTTCGATTTCTTCATCTGGAAAAACCGGCGTTGTAAGTCTTACCAATGATCCATCGGTTCTGTTCATAAAGATCGCATCCTTAACCAGATGCCATTTCATTATATATTCATTTGAAATTTTACGCCCCCTTTGATCAAACCAATAATAAACCAACTGGCGATCCCTGTCGCGCTGTATTATAGCACGATTTATGGGCATTGGCTCACTTTCACCAAGTACATCGATTTCGATGCGGTCAAATTCCGTAATCAACCATCCACCACCGGGGATACATACACGCGGCGAATGCGGGGACACTCCCTTACGCTGTGATGCATAATAGGCCACATAAAGATTGACGAAACGGTTGCTTTGTGGCGATTTATAATCAGCGAGAATATAGTCATCCAATCCTAGTGCCAGCTCAATATTATTTTCAAGATAAGATTTGCGTGATGGCCAGCCATCTATTTCCGTCGGGAAGGAAACGAAGCGGAAACGATCTGGTGTATTTTCCACTCTGTCTGTTACATTAACGGTAAATAATGTTGCAACGACCAGGAACGTTAAGCCAGCCGAAACAGGAATTACTGAATTCTTTAAGTTTCCTTCCGAAGGTGGGATTGGCTTTACTTCTGGAAGATCAAATAGTTCAAAAAAATCACCACCCCCACTAAACTTGATAAAGAGCCACACTTCTGCACAAAGAATCGCTGCGCAGGCCATGAAGATTACCCAACCTTCAAAATAATGAAGCAGACCATCCGCCATACCGCCGCCCCAAAATTCAACGAGAACGCCCACCATACCAATTCGGAAACTGTTCATAATAATCGTAATTGGGATTGTCGAAAGGAAGATAATAATTCGCTGCCATAGCGGTGCCTTAAACAAGTAAGCCACGAGGAAACCTAGGCTTGTCAGCGGGTATAAATAACGAAGACCGCTACAGGCGTCGACCACTTGCAGTTTATAACTGCCAAGATCAATCACATTTCCTTCTAGGAACACCGGAATATCAAAAAGTCGAATGGTAAAAACACCAAGCTCCGAAGAAATCAGCTGCAGCCTCCAGGACATAATCGAGTCCAAAAAATACGGCATCGGAATAGCAAACAGCAGAAATAATATAGGTAGAAGCGTAAGCCGAAGTAACGACATACCCCCAAACAACAAAACAATTCCAATCAGGGAGACGATAAAACCTGTTTGAACCAATATAAAAATGGCACTGAGCTCACCAATAAGAAGCATAAATCCAGCAAGCAATATGACCGGAAATCCAAGCCACATAGGTGAGCCAAGGCTGGCTGCAAGTGCTTCACGACGGTCCCACAACATCCAAAGAGAAATCATCGGAATAAGAAAACCATGACTATATTCATCCTGGTTCATCCAGCGGCTATATTGATTGAGCAACCCACCACTGAACGCTGCAAGGCTAAATAACAAGGAAATACCAAGCAGGGAAAAGTGAAGCATACCGGGCTTCATCACTTCATTTTGTGTACTATTAGAAATTACACCCATCCATATAATAATTTATATTTGTTAATCCGTGACAGTATCACAGAGAAAAGTAAAAAAACAGTGTATACGAACATTCAGATTGGATTATAAAATCGTTCTATATGCTTGATTTACTTCCGTTTTATGACAGATCAGTTAAAAACCCCAGTTTGTTTAACCGAATTATTCTATGGACGTTATTTTTGACCCCCACCAACTTGAAACTTATGTCATTTTGACGGGTTATTTTGTCGGTGATAAGTAAAAGTCCCAATATTGACTGATCAAGATAGCTCACACCATTAAGGTCAACGACAAAATTCTTCTTCGCTTTGATAAAGATTTGTAATTTGTCTCTCAGTTCATCACGTTGATTGATCGTTATATTCCCTTTTAAGGCCAAGGTGTTACTGGTTTTGTCGATGTTGATTCCGGGAGTTGAGTATACTCTGTCTCTCCTGACGATAATTGCATAGGGGATGATTTTGGAAAAAAATAGCCCTAAGAAAGAAAACCCGTCTTTCAGATAACGACTAAAGAGTGCTGGTTCTTCCTTAATGCGCCATAACCATTCCAAGTGAAGTGTTTGAATCCAGGCGGGGGCCCGTTTTACCTTTCCGGCCACGAAATTCACAACCGCACCAAGATGGCTGACCACATTTACATTTAATCTATCGATATTTGCTTCTATCCAAGCTTGCCCTTTTTTTGCACCCAAAGACACAATGAGGAATTCCGGCTTCGCATCATTAATTTGCTCGATTATATCATCACTGCTCATGTCGTCCACGGAACCGAAACCAGGATTAAGATGCCCTGTACTGACCAACCCATCGGAAGTCTCATTAAGGACAGTATGTGCGCTCTCGGCAACCCCTTCTTCACCGCCAAAGAAGAAAACTTTGATAGGTCTTTGCTTACATCTTTGATCTGATCGTAACTGTTCGATAAGGCTTGAACCCGCGACCCGTTCCTGAATGGGAATGCGCAGCAGCTTACACATAAAAACGATTGGCATCCCGTCCGCGATACTAAGATCTGAATTGATGACTGAATTTCTGAACTGATTATCTTTTTGCGCGGCAATAAGAAAATTCAAATTTGGGGTCGACAGAAACAATTTACGACCACTTTCAATTGTCTCAAGCACCTCATCCACTGTTTCGTCCATGGATATGGCATCGAAACTCAGCCCAAGAAGGTTATAAATTTCGCGTTTGAAGTCCCGGTCGGACATTTTGTTTCACTCTTTTAGTTACGTTTATATTCGATTAGCGGCTGATCTTTGTTGCGCCACTTCGCTATAGTATATTTCATATAGCCGACGAATTCAGAAAATTTATCAATGATGCAAAAGCTCGCATATAAAAGCCTGTCTGACGCCCCATATGGGACGTTTAGGCCAAGATAAGTACGCAATACTTGTACGACATAGAGCGCCGCTATCCCTGTAGCAACGAAAGGCATCCAAAAAAGTGATAGCAAAAACAAAATCGGTAGCACCCCACCCCAGAAAAGAAGGCTGCGTCTTTGTTTTGCCCAGGCACCCCACTTTTCTGCACTCGCATATGCAAAACCGGTACGCATCGAACGTGTAAACCACTGACCATAGCTTTCGATTGCAGCATCATGTGTGGCCATTTTCTGATCAAGACTGTTTATTTTCCACTCTTTTTCACGCATTCGAAAATAAAATTCTGGTTCTTCGCCAGCTATTAGATCCACGTTAAAGCCACCAAGTTCTTCGAATATTTTGCTACGGACTGTGACAATGCCACCACAAGCTTCAATCTGGCCCGGTGGAATATACCAACCGATGTCGCTTAAGCGTGTGAAGATGTTTTTATTCGGATATTTTTCTCTTAAACGACCACAAACAGCAGCAACTTCATCATTTTCATCAAGAAAGTTTACAGCGGCTTCGAGCCAGCTCTCGTCAAGTTCGCAATCGCCATCTATAAACTGGATATATTTAATTGGGCCTTTTGACCTCATCATCCAGTCAAAGCCCGCATTTCGCGAGCGTGCAGCCGTAAGGGCAATTTGGCTATCCAGTTCGATGAATTCGATGGCAGCAGCTCTTGCAATTTCTATACTGTTATCAGATGACGCGGAATCTACGTAAATGACAGGTACATCGTGCATTGTAAGACTGGCGAGGCAGCGCGCCAGACGCTCTCCTTCGTTACGGCCAATTACTACTACGGCTATATTCTCCAATGCATTTTCCATAATTCAATCATATCGATCTAGCGCACGCGCGTTTAGAGAATTTTTTTGATATAAGCCGTCACGCCGTCACGCATTTCTTCCCTGGCCATGGCAAAAGCAATGTTCGCGAGGATAAAACCGGTTTTATCACCACAGTCAAACCGTTCCCCGTCAAAAAGCAGGCCATGAAACGGCAAATTCCCAAGCATTTGTGCCATTGCATCCGTCAGCTGAATTTCACCGCCTGCACCGATCTTTTTTTCTTCCAGATGTTTAAAGACGTCCGGCTGTAAAATATATCGCCCAATAATGGAAAAATTGGAAGGAGCATCTTCCGGCTTTGGTTTTTCAACCAGTCCTTTAACTTCAATGACGTTTCCCGATTGACTGGCCACATCCAAAATACCATAGCTTGATGTTTTTTCACGTGGCACTTCTTCAATCGCGACTACGTTCCCGCCCTTTTCATTATAAATATCAACCATCTGCTTTAGGCATGGTGTTTCGGCACGCACCAAATCATCCGCAAGCAAAATGGCAAACGGCTCGTCACCCACAATATTTTTGGCGCAGTAAACGGCATGTCCTAAGCCAAGCGCTTCTTGTTGACGGGTATAGGAAATACTTCCTTCATTGGGCAAGAGGTCATGAAGCTGCGCCAGAATATCGGTCTTATTCTTCGCTTCAAGCATGTCTTCAAGTTCGTAACTATGATCAAAGTGATTTTCGATCGCCGCTTTGCCGCGACCGGTCACAAAAATAATTTCATCAATTCCTGCTTCTCTTGCTTCTTCAACCGCATATTGGATAAGTGGTTTATCGACAACGGGCAACATTTCTTTGGGCATTGATTTTGTTGCGGGTAGAAACCTTGTGCCCATCCCGCCAACTGGGAAAACAGCTTTTCTGACAGGTTTGATCGCTTTGGTCATTTATTATTTATCGCTTTTTTATTTTGATATCAGATTTTTTTGTTTTACCGCTTCCCACGCCTGCTTTAGGAACAGGAATGGTTTCCTCAGTATTATGCAGTTCAGCTAGATACTCTTTGGTAAGGTTCTTACCATATTCAACAGACGGCTGATCATGAGGGTTTACGCCTAAAAGCTCTGCAGTAAATATAGTCTCCAGCATAAAGTGCATAATCAATGCACCAAGGCTGCGTTCGTTGATCTCGCGAATGCGAATATGGCGAATGGGTTTGCCTCGCTCTCCCAGGGCTTCAACTGTACTATTGGCTTCTGCTTTGACCAAATCACCAATGGTTGCACCAGCCATATATTTATATTCATCATCATCAATCAAAATGGAATCAATCGTTGGTCCAGCCCCTTTGCTTGACGTGGTGATAACCGTAAAATACTTATCGTTTGGACCATCTAAAAATAGCTGAAGCTGGCTATGCTGGTCCATCGGTCCTAGGGCAGTAAATGGGGTTGTACCCCTGCCCTGTTTTCCAAGGCTCTCTGCCCAAAGCTGTTTGTACCAGTTTGAAAATCCTTCAAGTCGGCACTCGTAAGGCATCATAACATTGATATTGATGTTTAGCTTTTTATGCAGCTCGTGGGCGGCAATCGCACCCATAGCTGGCGCATTTTTGCTAACATGATTTGCGTTCATGCATGATTTAAGAACCTGCGCTGCCCCGTCCCTCAGTGCAACCACGTCCAGACCAACAATCATGGCCGGTAGCAAACCAACAATGGATAAAACTGAAAAACGCCCCCCCAGATCCGGATCATGGTGGTGGATAGGAAGACGCCATTTTAGTGCAAAATCATTGAGGAAGCTTTTGCCTGGTTGCACAATCACTGTGAAATAGTCACTTATTTTTTCCTTACCCACCAACGTGAGTAGGTTTGAAAAACAAGCCAGCATTTGTGCCATTGTTTCTGCCGTTCCGCCGGACTTCGAAATAACAAGAAAATGTGTTTTCGATAAATCCAATTCAGAAATAAGCTGCTGCATAGTGTGCGGGCCAAGGTTCGCAGGAAAATGAATACGCGCTTTGTTTTGACCAACATAAATTTGTTCACCTAGAAGCGAAACAAGCATTTGCGCGCCCAAACTGGAGCCGCCAGTACCAAGGACGACAACATCTTTAAAATTACGAGAAATCCGATCTGCGGCGCGGCGAATTTCAGTCAGGTCATCTCGCTCGCTCGGAAGCTGCAAATAAGGATGCACATATTCCGTATCTCTTTTTGCGCTGCTTCTTTTTTCTCGAAGTGAATTCACAAATTTCTTGATCTTGTTGTCATAAGTTTCAAGATCAATGCCATCGCATTTGTCAAAAACATTCTCAAATTTAGTTTCATACAACATTTTTCAATATTTCGTTCTTTTTCTAAATTCTTGTAATTTATAGATTATATTTCTTTATTTTACATTAATTCCTAAAAATCGGGCAATGCGTTCAGGAATTGATTTAAAGCAATTCCGACAAAATATCCCAAAACAACCATCGGATACATTTTTACCTCATGAAACCAACGAGTGGCATTTTTTTTCATCCTATAAAAAAGGTCATAAATAAATGCAAGGAACTGAACGACCACAAGTGACCATAACACACCCTCGATATTATATTTTACATATAAAAGAGGCATGGTTATGGCTAACGCAGCGAGCTGCATAGCACGAAGCGATGCAGTATACTTGGAATTGCCGATGGATAACATCAATGCACGGGTAACAAACGGCGAAGTAAACAATAGCGTAAGTGCTAGTATTTGCAGCATCCAGCCTGCATCAATGTATCTGTCGTCATAAAGAAATCTGATAATTGGTGTCGCACTTGCAAATAGTAGTCCTGCACAGAAAACAGACATTGCGTCAGTACGCATGCGAATTAAGAAATAATAATCCACCAGTTTTTCACGATTATCACGGGAGATTTCACTTAAAAGCGGAAACAAAACATTGCTTATTACTTTCTCCAGGAGGTCACGTACGGCGGTCGAGATAAACAAAGCAATTGTGTAAACGCCAAAAATCGCCGCATTCTCAAAATATCCAAGAAATAGTCTGTCTGCTTGAAAATATATGGCCGAAATTACCGACGATACGAATACCCATTTACCAAAGTGGAAAATCTCTTTAAAGGAATCCACGTCGAATTCAAATCTGTTTGATTTTCCTTCAAAGCATATATGGCTTAAAATGGCTTGCACACTTGAATTTGTAACAGTACCTGCGACAAGAGCCCAAACAGACGCTTCATAAAAAACCGCCCAGCAGATCATGACGACAAGCCCTAGTATTTGGCTTAATAGATTAACTATTGTCAATCTACCCAATTGAATACGGCGGTTCGCCAAAATCAAATTGGTTGAAGTAAAACCGCCAATGAACAACGTCGTCGACATGATGATTAATACCATCGGAAATACCTCGTTGGCATATGCCGTATCATCCTTGAAGTAGCCTGCTGCTGTTCCGGCATCGATAGTAAATGCAACAATGATGAGGGCGATCATAAGCACAAATCCGCGCAGTATTTGCATTACCCATGCGGTATTAAGGAACCTTTGTTCTTCACCTCGCTTGCTCTGTATAATACTGGGTTGGATACCAAAATCTGTAACCAGATGAACAATAAACAAAAATGTCATGGTAGCGGCCAAAAGGCCAAACATTTCAGGTACCAGCAACCTCGTCATAATAAGATTACTGGCTAGCCGTAGCGCTTGTGCTGCGCCAAACCCAAATAGAGTCCAACTGCCCGCAGCAACAACTCTTGATTTTATATTTCCCTGAGGGGTGGTTTCATTCGTCATTATGTTTCTGACGTATTGTTAAAATCAGACGTATCCGCGCCATTCATCGTCGGATTTATTGAGAACTGTGCCTAAAAAGTTATGAGAACTCATTACCCGCATGCTTTCTTCAATTTCAGATTTTGAACACATGCCGTTTCCAACAACCATCAGCACACAATCCACATTTGGAAGGAATGCCAGGGCATCATCAGTCGCAAGCAGTGGCGGAAGATCAAAGATGATTATTCGCGATGCATACCTGTCTTTGACATCCTCAACAAAGGATTTCATCTTTTTGGAAGACATCAGCGCTGAACTGTCTTTATAGGCTTTATTATTTGGTAGAATTACCAATCTCGGCATTCCGGGATTAACCAGCATGTCTTCGAGTTTAACCTTGTCGTTGAAGTAGTCCATGATTGAATGCTTAACATCAAGACCAAGATTTTTTGCCACTTCCGGTTTTTTTAAGTCAAAATCCGCAAGCATTACTGAAAAATCCGTATAGCGCGCCATCGACATAGCAAGGTTCACGGAAATAACTGTTTTTCCGCATCCCTGGGTTGGGGATGTTACGGCAATGGTTTTCCAGCCATTTTGCTGCATTTTGGAGATGATTTTGGTTCTTAAGATATCGAAAATAGTGGATTTTACATCCTGCTGATTATACACAATGATGCGATTTTTCTCCAGCAGTTTACCATCGAGTTCGACAGTTCTGGTATTCACATAAGAAAACTCGCCAAGTCCGCTGTCACCGCCGTGTAGAAGCATGTTCCCAGCTTTCTTTGTGCTGCCTTGTTCAGAAGCGCCCTGTTTTTTTACTTTTTCGATGGCTTGCTTAATACGCTCCATGTACGGAACCTTTCAATCAATTGAAGTTAGCTGATACGAGTCCAGACTTTAAAAAAGAACATATCAAGTGGCATATATAGGAAATGAACAAGCACAAGTACCCCTACCAAGCTAGCGGCGGAAAACCCTGCCACGACCTTAATACGGTTCCTGCTTCTTGCTGTTTCCTCCCAGGTTTCAATATATGGAATGTTGGCAAGCGGTGACATTTGCACCGCTTCTGTAAGCCGTGCCATTCCATAAATACTGCCATCAATCATTTCGATGAGGAAAATAGCACCAAATCCAGACGCTACAGCCAGGAAGAAGCCAAGAATAAGGATTTTCTGTCTGTTCGGCCTAATCGGCTCATCTGCAAGCACTGGAGGTTCCAACACCAGGAAGCGTTCGGCTTTTTTCTCTTCTTCCAGGCTTTCGGAAAGTTGTGCGTCCATTGCCTTTGCTTTTATGCTCTCATATTGCTCAAGCGCATTTTCATAACCGCGGGTCAGGGCTCTTAACCCTCTTTCCACTTGCGGTGTTTGAATAATAGTTGATTCCAGTTCCGCAATATTTTCTTCGATATCTGCTTTCATCGTCCGTTGAGTGGCAATGGTTTCATCAATAGCGTCAATACGTGCTTGAATTTTTGCAGATACCGGATCGGCGATAATTTCTTCTGATACCTCGGTGCCGGTGCCATCAGCGATCGTTGCTTTTAGCTGATTTATTTTTCGGTTAAGGGAAACTATATCAGGGTGTGCCGCTCCATAAACAGTTGATTTCTCTAGAAGCTGTGCCTCAAGTTTCGCAAGTTCTTGTTCGGGATTCATTGATATCGCGCCTTGACCATCGCCTGTAGCGTAGGTGACTGACGCAAGATCAATTTCCAAAAGAGCACGCTGCGATTCAAGGGTTTTGATATTAAGGTCAATATCTTCTGCTGCACGAACCGCTCTTTCCCGTTGGTTTATGCGCAGGTCAAGGTGCTCCGGAAGTGACGCACTATTTTGCTGCTTAAAGTCCGCAACTTGATTTTCAATGGCCTCAAGCTCGTTTTTGAGCTTAATGGTTTCATTATTTAAGAAGTCCGTGGTTTCGGATGCTCGCGAAATCCGGTTTCTTAAGTTTTCATCGAGAAACAGTGTGACAAATTCATTCGCGACGCTAAAAGCAAGATTAGGGTTTTCGTGCTCCATAGAAATACGAAAAGCGATGGCCGTGCGCCCATTATTGCGCTGGCCCTGTACATCAGCACTTATTATCTCAACACCGATCATACTGCGCATCTGAGCAACAAGTTGCGAAGCTGGAACACTTCGCCTGTCATCACCAAACAGATTGAACTTGTCAATTATGCGCAGAAGATTTTCACGGATCATAACCCGCTGGGTAATGACGCCGATCCGCTCGTCAGCATAACTGGTTACGGTTGATTGAACAAAATTGTCGGGAATCTGCTGAGATTCCACCATAATAGTGCCCGTGGACTGATAAACCGGGGGCATAAACATGGCGACACCCACACTGGCCGCTAATACAAGCACAAACGGTATAATAAGGAACAAATATCTGCGTTTTAAAATCGCAAGATAGTCTCTAATTGTTAAGTCTGCTTCTGTATATTCCATTTAAATCGAACCTCTGCCACAGCGATTAATACTGGATAGCAATTGTAAATCCATTTGATACTCCCCAATCGTTCGTCAAGCCAATACGCTGGCGACGCAACTGATAAGAGAGGCGAAGACTCAAATTTCTCAAGACTTCTATTGTAACCCATGGGCTCACGCTGAAAAACTCATTATTTATGGCAACCAAATTATTGAGGCCTTCATTTTTGCGCCATGACGCCGTGACACCCATGCTGGAGTTCTGAGAATAATTAAATGTAGATCCAAAGGCAACAGAATCACTTTGCATTAAACCGCCAATACCTGTTGGGACAATCTCTCTCGCAGCCCTGACGGTAAACTGATTATTTTCCAGTTCATGCTCAATCTCGGCGACAGCGCTCCATCTGAATGTATCTTCAAGATATGTCGCACCACCGGTTAAAGTCACAGTCGTGCCTTGAGAAAGCTGATGACTAAACCCGGCAAGATAACTATAGCTATCCCTACTCGGCGCCAATACATTTTCCGGCTCATATCGCAGGTAACTACCGTTTTGAACCAATGATGTGGTCTCATTTAGTTCAATATCGATGCCAATTCCGGCATTATTGCTCCAGTAATCATTTAAGAAGGCATTTGAATAACTATTTGTCTGGAATGTATCAAATACTCTGAATGTCCAAGTTTCGCTTAATTGCGTCGCATATTCAAACTCAGCGTATCCGCGGTCTCTGGTCTGGTTCGCTAAGAACTGTCCGGTATCATCAACTTCTGTTTCAAAAATAGACTGCCGATCAAATCCTGCACCAATGTTTAATGTTGAATATTCAAAATTATAATTGCCATTGATCCCGCCGCCATAGGTAAAGCGGTCCTCTTCAACGGCTTGATCCGATGATAGTGCATAGGCGCCGCGACAGGTGATCGATGTGGTGCCTCCTTCGCCTTCAATTATAAAACTGACTGTGGGACGTATATTAAAAAGATACACCGATTGTTTATTATCCACGCTCATAAAGCGGTTATCTGTATAGTTAGCGTCTGCAGTCAGGCCAACGTCAATCCGGCTTTCCTGGGCAAATGCGGCGCCCGCGCTCATGAGAGCACTACTGCTAACAGTTAGTATCAGGAACCTTTTTAGATAATTACGATTGTTCTTTTTCACGATATCCACCTTTTATTATTATTCTTTATGGTACGATAACCACATCACCTGCTCTGAGTATAAAGCCCATGGTATCCATATTTCTGCCTGCCAGAAGATCATCATAGTTATACTCAAAATATGTTACGCGACCGCCCTCGCTGCGCTGAACTTTTATACTGTTTCCATCTGCAAAGCGATCCAAGCCACCAGCCAGACTAAGGACCTGAGCAACGGTCATTTCGGAACTCATTATGAATTCACCCGGTCTGAGTACTTTACCGATTACGAACACCCGGTTTCCGTTCACTGAATTTATCAGCACTGTCACTTCCGCATCGGGGATCTGACTTTCTAACCTCTGCTCGATAATTTCTTCCAGCTCTGTCCCTGTTACGCCAACAACACTAATACTTCCGATTAGTGGAAATGTAATATTACCATCGGGAAGGACAATGACCTGTTTATCAAGAGTTTCCTCTCGCCAAACAGAAATATGAAGTTCATCGCCTGGGTTTAGCGTATAGCCACCCGGTGCCTGCGCATATAGTGTCGGCACAGCCATAAATGCAATGAAAATTCCGCTCATCCATTTAACGATATAGTTCATAGGACTCTCACCCGCTTTTATTGTCGAATTGCAACAAGTTATAATATATTTAGTCTTTATAAAATAAAATAATTAACAATTGATAAGCAACTTTATTAAAGTTTAGTTGCAAAAATACTCTCCAAGACACTGAGTTGCTTGATTTTATTATTTAACTGCTGGTTTGCTTTATCTTTTAAGGACAAAAAATAAGGGAGATCGCTCTCCCTTATTATTAATTTCCATTGAGGAATGGTACGCAGTTACAAAACGATTTTGCCTCTTCTCCGGCGAGATAACGAAAACTTAGATTTAATCAATTGTCGTTAACTCTTATTCCACTTAGTGGAGGATGGAACATTGAGTTGAACGCTTGGTTAACTTGTGAATTTTAACTTCTATAAAGTGACAAACATTATGTATAAGAAAATATTTTTGATTGAGTTTGTCAGTATCACCATTCAGCGCTTTATAAATAATCAGGAAATCGTTTATTTACCGGCTTGTTTTTGGCGTTTAAATTCACTTGTCCGGTTGAGTGGCTTTACGCTCACTCACAAAATTCCAGTTAGGGGCGTTGGTGTAAGACGCCCCTAGCTGAATAATTATTTATGCAAAAATTTCTTTCTTCTTTCTTTTCCTGCGAGCAAGGAACCCTACTCCAAGCATTGCAGTCGAGAAAGCAATCACAGCAGGTGGAAGTGGAACAGCCGCAACTGTCAGTGTATATCCACCACCGTTCTCAAGGAAAGCACCAGCAACATCCAATGTAAAGGATTCTGAATCCAACAGAGTATGGAAGAATGTCGTTGTTACAATATTTGCACCGGCATCGGTAATTGTATGAATGACACCCCCATCTGACCATGTCGCAACAAGACTTTCAACACCAACACCAGCCGGACCACCAGGGTGGTTCACACTGAAGATAAATTCGAGTGTTGTATTTCCAGTTGCTGTGAACGTGTAATCGTCATCGATTGGACCAATATGCTCCCCAGGACCATGATCGTGGCTCCAAGAACCGAAGAAGCTTGGTGTAACTCCTTCTGAAATACTGAATGTAGACGCAAACGCAGAGCTAAACGACAATACCACAAGAGCGCTAAATAAAATTGATAATTTTTTAAACATAACTTTCGTTCCTCAACGGTTATTTTTACTAGTTTTTCTAATTGGCAATTTTCCCAATAAAACTATCCCCGACACATGCAATAACCATGCCATTAATTAAAACTCTTTAAATTTCAATATCTTAACGATTATCGAATTTGTCACTATAGTAGTAATTGTAAAGAATCTTGACAGTTTATATTATGTAATCCTACTTTGGGACACTTACCTTTTTTTACTCATTTTTCTAACATTATTTTTCTAATTTCAGATTAGCCTAGTTTTGCACATTTGAACATAAAATTTTTATTAAAATTAATAAAAAATTAAGAATTAGATATTGATCCGTCAAAATATAGCTTTATTAATCGGTTATTCATTCTCTCAAACTAGTATTACTTAAAAATAATTGAAGAAAAGTTTATGGCGCAGAGCCAGTAAATTGCGCAATTGGACTCAATAAATATGAACAATAACGGAAATAACGCAGCGGACGTAAAGAGCATACCGGTGTCGCATACTGTCCTTACGGGACTCTATATAATGCTTGATGGTTTATGGATCGTCCTCAGCGGTGCGGTGATTTACTATCTTATTTTTGATCTTTCAGTGATTAATTCAAAAATATACTGCTCAGCGATCATATTTGTACTGTTTTGTACCTGGTTTCTTTCGCATTTTGCCAGCCTTTATAATTTTGAAACTTTTATTTCCCCGTTTCAGAACATCATAAAGTTTGGCGTCGTTATGGTAACCGCCTTTTCACTTTTCTTTTCGATCGCATTTTCTCTTGATGTTATTGATTACTTTTACCGTAATTGGATGGGTTACTTCGCTATCAGTTCAACGCTTCTTATCATGTTCGGGCGTATTATTGGCTATTATGCCATTCGCTTCTTAACCAAGTATAATATATTTGCCCGCAAGGTGATTATTGTTGGCAGTGATGCACGCGCCAAAATGCTAATTGAAAAAATTGAAAGTGAAAACCCACGTTTAAACCGCATTATAGGTATTTTTGATGATCGCTTGGGACGCGTTGGTCCGGAAGTTTGTGGTTATCCAGTACTCGGGAATCTGGATGAACTTAATCGTTATATCCGTAACAATGACATTGACGACGTGATCATCACCCTGCCCTGGAGCGCGGATGAACGCCTTTATCGGATTGCCAGGAAGCTGCGTGAACTTCCTGTGCATGTGTATCTTAGTTCTGATCTGGTCGGGTTTCGTATTCCTTACAAAATGTCGAGCGATCATTTCATTGGTGTTCCCATGATGGAAATTGTCAGAACACCATTTTCGGATTGGATGATCCTGATTAAAAAGATCGAAGACTTAGTATTCGCGACCATAGCACTTATTATTTTTGCCCCCCTTATGATTTTAATTTCACTGGCGATTTTAATCGAAAGTCCAGGACCGATCATTTTCAAACAGAAGCGATATGGCTATAACAACAAGATATTTGAGATTTATAAATTCAGATCCATGACCCACAACCCTAAGCCGGAAGGTAAAACGGTACAGGCAACAAAGAATGATGCCCGTGTGACACGGGTCGGTAATTTTATCCGTAAAACCAGCCTTGATGAGCTGCCACAAATTTTCAATGTTCTGGATGGCAGCATGTCACTTGTTGGCCCCCGCCCTCATGCGGTTGATCACAACGAAGACTACGCAAAAGTAATTGATGGTTATTTCGCGCGTCACCGGGTAAAGCCAGGCATTACCGGGTGGGCACAAATAAATGGATTTCGCGGAATTACTGATACAGTTGATAAAATGGAAAGTCGCGTAAAATATGATGTTTATTACGCTGAAAACTGGTCCCTGATGTTTGATTTACAAATTTTGCTGGGTACCGTTTTCGTTGGTTTTATCAATAAAAATGCGCATTAATCTGCGCGTCGAATAATCCTACCAGGACGCGCTCCGGTTTCCCTTTCACCGTCCCAGACAAGCTCACCCCCTACCCATACTGCGTGGATACCCGTGGAATATTGAATTGGGTCTTCGTATGTTCCGTGGTCCTGAACTGTATCGGGATCGAATATAACAAGATCAGCGATATATCCTTCCTCAATCAGTCCCCGGTTTTTAAAACCTAAACTCTTAGCTGGCAAACTTGTCATTTTGCGAATGGCTTCTGTCAGGGTGAGCACCCCCTGCTCCCGTACATAACTTGAAAGCACGCGGGTAAAGGTACCTTGACCACGCGGATGCCGTCCATCTATGCCGCCATCTGATGCGATCGCGGTGTGTTCCCAGGTCATGAATTCTTCAATATCAGATGTACCAATATTGCGGCCAATCACGCTGATACCGTAATCATCTCGCTCCGCCTCTTGTAAGAGCGACATCAGAAGGAACACCGGGTCCCTGCTTTCTTCTTCTGCTACCTGGGCCAGAGTTTTTCCGGTATAATCGGGTTTTCTTGGGTGACGCCCAAAAATGATCATCGATGGGTCAGCGATGCTGGTAAGGCCAAATTCAGCAGACTCGCGATCATAAAAATCTCGTGATAAAACAAGGAGCTGAAGCCCGCTGTTCCATCCATCGTAGGGATATTGATCGGCTGTAATTTCAAGCCCCTCTGCCCGTGCAGCATTGAGCATCGCTATGACTTCGGGCGCGCGGCCATGTAAACTGGCCATGGCCAGCTTGATGTGACTGATGTTGACAGGAATATTGGCTTCACGGGCAATTGTTATGGCCTCTGCGAACGCATCCATAGCGGTTATATCCTCGCTTCTTATGTGGCTTGAATAACGACCACCGTGGGCGGCAGCCACTTTGGCAAGTTCAACGACTTCCTCGGTATTTGAATAAAGAGCCGGCACATATTCAAGACCAGTGGCAAGGCCAAGTGCCCCGGCCTCAAGATCCGCTTCGAGCAAGGTTTTCATTTGACCTATCTCTTCATCCGTCGCGTAGCGTACGTGATCCTCCCCCATTACCATATTGCGATAGGTATTATGAGGACCAAAGTAAGCAAGATTAATGGCCGCAGGATTAGCTTCGAAAGCCTTCATATTTTCTTCGATAGAAACATAGTCCGCTTCAGTGAGCGACCCAGCGAAACCATCAAGGCCAGCGACGATAGTTGTTATACCCTGCTCCAAAAGACTTGGAGAGGCTGGATTTTCAAGGAGCCCTTGATCATGGTGACTGTGTTGATCGATAAAGCCAGGTGTGAGTACCTTACCATCCGCATCAAATGTTTCTTCCCCCTCGAGCGGGCTAATATTTCCAATTTCACTAATCAGGCCATCCGCAATTCTAATGGCGCCAGTGATTGGATCTCCGCCACTACCATCATAAATAATAGCATTGGTAATCAGAACGCTGCTTGACGAAACTTGTTCAGGCGTTTCTGAGCAGCCAGTGAAAATAAACAAAGCGATCAGCACATAGATTAGTTTTTGCATCTATCCCTCCTGATTGGCGCGCTTTTCAGCATTTATAGTAAAAGATACCAGTAAGATGGATAAAACGCAGGCCCCGATAATCAGCATAAAGCCGGCGTCCCAACCCGCCACATCAACCGCATAGCCAATGGCCACATTTGCCGATACTGCGCCGCCCACATATCCAAATAAACCCGTAAATCCTGCAGCGGTTCCCGCCGCTTTTTTTGGTACCAGATCGAGCGCGAACAGCCCAATCAGCATCACCGGACCATATATAAAGAACCCAATGATAAACAGCAGCGTGAAATCAATCCCCGGATTTCCTGCAGGATTGAGCCAGTAAAGAACTACACCCACCAAAGTGACCAGCATAAACCAGATCAACACCGGGCCACGGCGCGCATTAAAATATGTATCAGAAATCCAGCCACAAAGAATGGTGCCCGGTATCGCCGCAAGTTCATAAAGCGCATAAGCATAACCGGATTCATCAAACGCAAAACCTTTCACTTCCTTAAGGTAAAGCGGTGCCCAGTCCAGCACACCGTAGCGTACAAGATAAACAAATGCATTCGCGACGGCGATCGCCCAGAGCAATTTGTTATTTAGCACATAATCAAAAAAGATCTGCTTTGCTGAAAATTCACTTTCATGTGCTTCTTCATACTTGAATGTTTTTGGATAGCTGTTGTGGTATTTTTCAATGGTTGGCAGTCCCTGCGACTGCGGGGTGTCCCGCACCGTCATCCAGATAAAGATCGCAACAAGAACAGCGATCATACCGTGGAAATAAAAAACTGACTTATAATCATCACTAAAAATCATCATCCCCCAAACGAAAAGCACACCAACAAGGGCACCTCCTATATTATGGGCGACATTCCAGAATGCGACAGCCCTGCCCCGTTCATCTGCTGAAAACCAATGAACCATTATGCGGCCACTGGGCGGCCAACCCATGCCCTGAACCCAGCCATTTATAAGCAGGATAAAAAACATGATCCCGACCGAGCTTAGCGCAATTGGGCTCGTACCCATAAAGATCATACAGGCGGCAGACGCCAAAAGTCCAAAGGACATGAAATAGCGGGCGTTGCTCCTATCAGATACACTACCCATAATAAATTTGGACAGGCCATATGCAATTGATACCCCTGAAAGCGCAAGTCCCAATTCTGCGCGGCTAAAGCCTTCTTCGACCAGGCCGGGGATCGCAAAGGAGAAATTCCGCCGGACGAGATAATATCCGGCATAGCCAACAAAAATACCTATAAAAACTTGAATACGAAGCCGCCTATATTCATCATCGACGTTGCCTTCATCAATGGGGTCAATATGTTTTTCCGGCTTAAAAATTCCTATCATATATTACCGTCCAAGAAACTTCATTGTACGGTCTGGAAAGTCGGTGAAGACACCATCCACGCCAACCTGGTTAACGAAAATTTCCAGAAGGTCTTCATAGCTTTTGGCATATGGCGGTGTCGCAAAACTTTCCTGACGGAAGGTATAAGGATGAACTTCCATACCAACCGCTTGCGCGTTGGCGACAAGGCCGCTCATTTTAAGCGCGCCAGCTTCCGCGTCATTGGGAATGATCATTCCCATACTAGGGCCAATACCGTCGGCATACTTTGAAAGTTCTTCAAGTCCTTCGGCTGTAATAAGGTCAGAATAATAATCGCCTCCTCCGCCCATAAGTTGCACGAGCTTCACATTCATCTCAAGCGCAGGAAGAACTTCCTCGTGTACGCGTTTTAGTTCTTCAATTTCGAAGGTTTGATAGTAGGCTTTTGCGTCCTTGCTATCGTATCCATAGTCTTTCAGCGTTTGCAGGATTGCCCGGCTAAGGTCTTTACCCGCTTCCAGGTGAAAGGCCGGACTTTTAGCTTCCGGATAAATGCCAATGTCACCACCTGTTGATTTGTTAAGCCCTTGGATCAGCTCAATTTCCTCAGCCAGTGTGTGAACCTTAAAAGTGGATTTGTCCAGTGGGAAACGATCCTCAAATACTGGTATTTTATTGCCACGGCGATCAAGACGGTATCGTTCGCTAACAGCCAGGGTGCGGATTTCAGCAAGAGTAAAATCGATCACATAATATCTGCCATCTTCTCTTAGTCGTTCAGGGTATTTTTCCTGAACATCGGTGACCCGATCCAGATAATGGTCATGAAGAACCACCAGATGATCATCTTTGGTCATGACCACGTCCTGTTCAATGTAATCAACACCCATGGCATAGGCCATGGCCTTGGCAGCGATGGTATGTTCAGGGATATAGCCACTGGCACCACGGTGTGCGATGACCAAAGTATCTTTTGCGATTGATGTTGCTGTTGTCGAAATCATAATGACCAAAACCAGAATTATATTTTTCATTTGTGTCTCCTGCTCTCGCCGTAAATTACAGTGCATGGATTACACAAATATTGCAATAGCGAAAAATCAGATTGGCATCACTTCAGATGCTTCTTTAGAAACGCTTCGCTCTCTTTAAGGAACAGTGAGCGCTGTGCCTGACTGCTTAAGAAATGATCACCGCCCTCAAGTTCAATATATTTTATATCCTTGCCCGCCCGCTGCATTCGACTATTAAAATCCCTTGCTTGCGCGCGCGGTACATTTAAATCCCGATCTCCCTGTATGAGTAGCACCGGTACATTGATTTTATCGATATTAAAGCTCGGGGAGGCTTCCTCTGTGGACCAGTCATCACTTTCTACATAATTGCGGTAAGACCGGTAACCAACTACACCTCTAAAATTATCAATCAAATCCGGAATGTGAGTGATCGGCGCGAAGGCAATGGCACATTTGTAGTCGTGCTCCGCCATAACAATGCTTTGTAGCGCTGCATAGCCTCCATAACTCCCTCCCATCATGCAGATGCGTTTCGGATCCGCATACCCCTGTGCAATCATCCAAGCTGTTCCGTCATTTATATCTTCTAGCATTTTACGGCCCCATTCGTGGTATCCCAAAAGCCGGAAGGCTTCCCCATAACCGGTGGATCCACGATAATTCATTTGTAACACCGCAAAGCCGCGGGATGTTAAAAACTGCGTCCAATACTGAAAATTCCAAGTATCACGTGCCATTGGGCCACCATGGGGAAGGATGATTGTAGGAAGATTCTTATCAGAACCGCCTTTTGGTAGGGAAAGATAAGCATTTATTTCAAGTCCGTCCCGTGCTTGATAAGTCACCGGTATCTTTTCAGAAAGCCTTTCATGATCAAGCGCCGCGTATGCCTGACCAATTTTTTGAACCTCACCTGTTTCAAGATCAATATAATAGTAAGCAAGCGGATGAGTGGGTGAGGTCACATCAACGATAATTTTTTGCCGATCTTTGGACTGGCTGACTTCATCAACAGTAAGTCCAGGAAAATGTTTCGCCGCAATGGTATCGATTTTCTTACCTCGTGCAGTCAGTCGAATAACATCAGGCTTTTCATGATTATAGGCGTAATATTCAAGTTCCAGATCATCATTAACCGCCACATCGACGATATTGCGTCGGCCGTCGCCTGCAATTTTTTCCAGCCTTTCTTTGCTATTTACGTCAAATGTATAAAGGGATCTAAAGCCTTCCTCGTCATCGGCGGTAATGTAGATGATATTTGGGTCTTCACTGTAGCCTTCAAAATAAAAAGGTCGCTGCTCGCTTGCTTCATTATAATCAAAAAGGGTTATCCACTGGCCTCCTACTTCTTTTCTATAAAAGGCCACATGGCGAAAATCATTGTTTCCCCGTCCCTCGATACTCCCTTCACCATACCGCACATTATGTTCGTGATCAGTCATCCAAAAATCAACAGTACGGCGTGATTTAAGAACCCGGGTTCGTCTACGGCTTTCGATATTCAGCTTATATACGCTCGGCTCACCGGCAGTTTCAATATCAAGCTGGATCAGGATATGTTCCGGATCGTCTTTTAAAATATCGATAATCCGGTCCTGATACTGCGGCTGACGGGTGGTAAAACGTCCTGCAATCCGACTTCCGGTTGGAAAGCGATTCACATTAAACATATCGCCACCATCCCACTTCATGGAAATAAGTCGTCGTTGCTGCATCAGCCTTAAGCTGCTTGACCTATCCTCATGTCCGGCAAAACGAACACTCGCCAACACCCGATCATTGGAACCCCACACAGCCCAGTTATAAATACCATCCTCATAAGGAATGACATGGGATTCGTCAGTTGGATCACCCAGTGCTCGCGTTATCAGGGTGATTTCACTTTCCAGATTTTTAAGCATCAGTATTTTGCTGCCGTCAGGCGAAATCTGCACGCTCATAATCTCTGGCAGGGCGCCGAAGGCTTCGGCGGACAGAGACGTCTTCTCAAGGGCAATTGAAAAGTTAGCCCAAGTAATAAAGGTCAAAGCGAGCAAACTATTTCTAAAACACAGCGTCATTAATCCCCCAGCTGTTTTGATAGTTCTTTGAGTGTGGCAGATCGAACATCCGACTATTATTCAATGCGTCTTGACTATTGTCTAGCTGAAAACCACTCTTCCAGCGCCGCTTTTTTCTCAGCACTCATGTGAAGTCCCAACTTAGTGCGGCGAAAAAGAATATCTTCCGCTGTCATCGCCCATTCATTCTCTATAAGGTAAAGAACTTCACACTCATAAAGTCCGGCGCCAAAATGAACGCCAAGATCTTCGAATGAAGCAGCTTCGCCCAGTATCTTGCGCGCATTTGTACCGTAAGCACGAAACAGGCGGTAAATTGTTTTGACTCCCAAGAAGGAATAATCTTTAGCGAGTTTCTTGAGCTCCTTCTCAAAATCCTCATATGCAAAATCACCACCGGGAAGTGGATTACCCGCTGTCCAATTACCCTTCATATGGGGAAAACGACGCTTGAGTTTTGCCAGCGCCCTTTCAGCAAGCACCCGGTAAGTGGTGATTTTACCGCCGATGACATTAAGAAGTGAATTTCGCTTTTCCAGTTTGAGCACGAAATCGCGGGTCGCTTCCTGCGCTGCGCTGGCACCATCATTGTAAAGCGGCCTCACGCCAGAATAATCTGCCACCACATCATCCACAGTAATTCGTTTCCTAAAATAAACACTCGCCATTTCACAAAGATATATTGCTTCCTGGTCAGATATGGTGACGTCCGCGGGATTTCCGGTAAATTCTTTATCTGTGGTTCCAATTAGCGTGTATTCATCTTCAAACGGAATGGCGAAGATGATCCGCCCGTCGACTCCCTGAAATAAATAAGCGCGGTCATGCTGGTAAAGTTCCGGGACAATGATATGACTGCCGGTAACCAGGCGCATTAAGTTGCTCTCATCCTGATCCAGTACTTCCTTCATCACCTGATCGACCCAGGGACCAGCGGCATTGATTATGATTGTCGCCGCAACCTGTTTGATTTCGCCCGTGATCATATCCTTAACATCAATATGCCATTGATTGTTAGTACGGGTAACGGATACCGCTTTGTGGCGCGGAAGGATATCAGCACCGTGATCACGGGCCACACAAGCGTTTAAGACGACAAGGCGCGCATCATCGACCCAGCAATCGGAATATTCATAGGCTTTTTTAAACTTACCCTTCAGGACATAAGCATATTCATCACTGGTCAGATCAACTGTGGATGTGGGAGGCAGGATTTTACGGCCACCCAGATGATCATAAATGAACAGACCAAGCCTTACCAGCCAGGACGGTCGTACACCTTTATGTTGCGGTAGCAAAAAACGCATCGGCCGAATGATGTGCGGTGCGTTATTTAGCAGCACTTCTCTTTCTTTGAGCGCTTTTCTGACAAGAGAAAATTCATAATATTCAAGATATCTAAGACCGCCATGGATCAGTTTGGTGCTTGCTGATGAAGTGCCTGAGCCAAGATCGTCTTGCTCCACCAGGGTGACATTAAGTCCCCTGCCCGCTGCATCAGCTGCAATTCCTACCCCATTTATCCCCCCACCAATAATGAAAATATCGGCGAAATCCCTCAAATACTCAGTCCTTTAAATGTTTTTCAAGAAACTTTTCCATCTCAGACAACATTTTTATTCTATATTTTTGATTTTTTAGATAGTGGTCTTCACCCTCAAACTCAAAATACGTGATGTCCTTACCTCTATTTCGCATTTTCTTATAGAAACGTCGAGTGATATCTACATCCACGTTCTCGTCCAAGTCACCCTGGAACATTAAAATAGGTAAGTTTAGCTTATCAACATTATCAGAAGGTGAAGCTTCCTTCTTTGACCATTCCTGACTTTCCATATAGGTTGTAATTGTGAATTGGAACTCCTTTCGCAAATTTGTAACAGGAGCAAATGCAACAGAACATTTATACAGTGCTGGATCTTTTATTGCACCCTGTAGCGCCGCATATCCGCCATAGCTGGCCCCAACGATACAGATGTTTTCAGGATCTGCATATCCTTGTTCGATCATCCATTTGGTGCCATCATTGATATCCTCGAGCATTTTTCGACCCCATTCATGATAACCTTTTTCCATAAACTCTTGGCCGTAACCTGTTGAACCACGGTAATTCATTTGCAGTACTGCATAACCACGTGTTGTCAGAAACTGGACCCAATAATCAAAGCCCCAATTGTCTCGAGCTAAGGGTCCACCATGGGGCATTATGATTGTTGGTAGCGGCTTGTTGTCTGCGCCCTTCGGTAAAGACAAATACCCATTAATTAACAATCCATCCCTGGCGGAATAGGAAATAGGTGTCATTTCAGAAAGCTTTTCAACATCAAGTGACTTATAGTTATAGGTGAGCATATCGATTTTGTTGTTGTTCAAATCCAGTAAATAAAATGTACCTGGATCTGTTGGCGCTGTAACTTTAAGTATATGCCTTTTTTTATCAGCGGAGCTACTTTGTACACGTACGGTTTGGTTAGGAAATGCTGACTGAAATATTCTCATCATTTTTTGCCCGTTCTCACCAACCCATACTCTGCGAGGTCTTTCATCATAATAATAGTATTTTTCGAGAACATCGTTATCATCAAACTCAAATGCGGTTAGATCATAATGATCATTAGAGGCAACTTTTTCTATAAATTCTTCAGTCACAACATTGAATGTATAAAGGGCTACGCGTCCGTTTTCTGCTTTTTTTGATACATAAATTATGTCTGGGTCAGGGGTAAAACCTTGGAAATCATATGGTTGAACTTTTACTTTTCTTGCTTTTTTTCCAAGTCCGTATGTGCGTTCATAACGATAAAGTTCTATCCATTCATCTTCCACGGATTTTCTATAATATGCTGTAAAACGGTTATCTGCCCTTGCGAACCCTTGCTCTCGCCTTAATCCAAACCTAATTTGATCATCTTTGTCCACCGTTACACGAGAATAATATAATCTGCCGCCTGGCAGCTTTTCTTCTTCACCTGTGAAGACGTTGAGTTTGTAAGCACCACCACTTCCTCTAATTAATATGCGCTGGGGATCGTCTTCAAGAATGCTTACTAGATACGGATAATACCAAACCTTTCGATTATTTCCTTTCCAGTCCATAGCAACCATAAAACTCTCGGCTTGTACAAATGTACCGCCTTTACTGAGCTCAGCCTTTCGACCAAATACCAATACTGTGTCATTTGATAACCAATTTGCCCCGAAAAAATTACCGTCGTCAAACGGGATTCCTGTGGGTTGTTCAGACAAGTCAGACAAAGACCGCGTTACAGCAAATATCTTCCCATCAACGTTTTGCAGATATAGTAATTTATCCCCTTTGGGAGAAATCTTTATATTGGAAATTTCGGGGAGTACACCAAATGCTTCCGCTGAAACAGAAACTTCTTGCGCACGAACGTTTGCGGCGTAAAAGAAAATCAAAATTATGACAACATACTTCACGGTATCCCCCATCAGTAAGAGCTCGGGAGACTTTGCCACAGCGCACTTCAATTTTCAAGATTACATGCTAATCCAAATGCTTGGCTAAAAACTGCTCCACTTCGGTCAGAAACTGGATTCTATATTCTTCATTGCTTAAGAAATGGTTCCCATATTCAAATTCAATATATTTTATTTCTTTGCCCTCATCATTCATTGCCTGGTAAAATTTCCGGCTTTGGTCCACCTGTACGCTGCGATCAACTACTCCATGGGCCAGAAGGATCGGAATATTATACTTGTCAATATTCTCAGATGGCGAAGCTTCTTCAAATGACCAGTCATCGCTGACAACATAATTTTCGTATATTCGGTAGTCCGTGTAAAGACGGCGATCGACCATAAAATCAGATAGGTCAGTAATTGGCGCAAATGAGATGGAACATTTATATAGTCCAGGATCTTTCACGACTGCTTGAAGCGCTGCATAACCTCCATAGCTACCACCCATAATGCACATGTTATCAGGGTCAGCATAACCCAGCTCTACAGCCCATTTTGCCCCGTCATTAATGTCTTCCAGCATCTTGCGCCCCCATTCCTTGTAGCCCAGCTCACTAAACTGGTAGCCATAGCCGCTTGAGCCACGAAAGTTCATTTGAAGTACGGCATAACCGCGCGTGGTCAGGAACTGTACCCAATAATCAAAGCGCCAACTGTCACGCACCCACCAGGGGCCACCGTGGGGCATTATAATCATTGGGAGGTTTTTACCGTCACTGTTTTTGGGTAGTGAAAGATACGCGGGTATCTCAAGTCCGTCCCGTGCTGAATAACTTACGGACGTCATTGGCGAAAGCTTTTCATAGTCCAGCGCGGCATAATTATAAGCAATCGGTTCCATTGATCCTTCACGAAGGTTCAGAAGGTAAAAACTCCCAGGGTTTGTCGGTGAACTTACCTTCAGCGCAATCACCTTATCATCATTTGAACGGCTCAGGATTTGAATCAGCTCCCCCGGAAAATTTGCTTCAAATGTTCGCTCGAGCATTTTTTCAAGGCCCCCAACACGTACAATCTGATCCCGGTCATCGACAAATGTATAATATTCAACCGCCCCGGTATCATCAATGGAAATTGAATTGATATCATAGTCTTCACTGCTTGCAACCACCTCGATGATTTCCTCACTGTCCACATTATAAGTATAATAGGCTTTCTTGCGGTGCTCGTTTGTCAATGAAATATAAATCACTGCAGGATCTGCGGTAAAACCTGAGAAGTTGAACGGTGGGTTTTCAGTGAGCTCGTCATATTCAAACAGTGGTTCAAAATCCTCATTACCGTTTTTTCTAAAATAGGCGATGGTCATGGCCTCGTCAAAACTTCTGTTTCGTCTATTACCAATGCCATACCGAACCACCCCATTATGATCACTCACCCAGTTTTGAACACGTGCTCTGCCGCTTATCAAGCGTTCGCGTCTTTTGGATTCAAGGTTAAGTTTATATACATCAGGCTCCAACGCTTCCTGATAATCCAGTTGGATAAGAATATGCTCTGGATCATCCTCCAAAAAATCAATAACCTCGTCCTGAAATTGTGAAACATGGTGTGCCCTTCGAAATAAGCTCCCGGTACTTGCGGATTGGTTATTTGCATACACAATTGGATCTTCGATCTCTTTACCCTGCCAGTCAAAAATCATGAGCCGCCCTTCGGTGGTATCTACACGCCTTCTGCCGCCATCTCTTTGTGCTGCAAAACGGTAACTGGCAAGTATTTTATCTTTGGAAATCCATTTAGCCCATCGGAATTCGCCAGCTATTGGCGGGATGCCATAGGTTTCGGCGGCGGTGTCCGTAAGGGAGCGTGTTACAACTATAGTCTTGCCATATACGTTCTGCAAAAACAGCATCTTGTTGCCATCCGGAGAAATTTCAACATCTGAAATTTCCGGTAATTTACCAAATGTTTCTGGAGAAATATCCGACTGCTGAGCTCTAGCAGAAATTGAAAAGAGTAATGCGCACGAACAAAATAAAATTATTTGTTTGCAAATCTTCATAAAATCCCCCGACATGGTAACAATTACGGACTAAAGTACGTTTGTAACCATCGCAATGTTACACAGGAAAATATTTAATTCAAGATTATAGATTGGACAAAATTCATGGATGATATCAAACTACTGATCGATCTGATAGGTTGGACCGGGGCGCTTTGTTTGCTTAGTGCTTATCTTCTTGTTTCAAATGGAAAACTTGACGCAAAATCATATGCTTATCAGAATCTGAATTTAATCGGTAGTTTCTGCTTGATTGCCAATACCTATTATTATGGTACCTATGCGCTTGTGTTCCTGAATTCAATCTGGGCGTTAATAGGTTTACATGCCATAAGAAAAATAGCAACTTCACGAAATGTTTAATCAATTTTAATTGTTTATTTGTAACCTCGCTTAATAATAAGAAACTACTAATTAAACGTGTTAGAATTGGAACCAAAACGTGGCCAGATCATCGAAGTCGATACTTGCGGGGTTAATGCTTACAACTTTCCTAAGCGCATGTGGTGGCGGATCCGGTGGCGGTTCCCCCACAAGTTCCAACAATACTCCAGCACCTGCCCCTGCTCCTGCGCCGACCCCCGGTCCTATTGCCTATGATACAGCGGAATACCGGGAAAACAGTTCCATGCAGCAGATGAATGTCCAGGCTGCCTATGAAAATGGATATACGGGGAATGGAATTTTAGTCGCAGTGATCGACAGCGGTGTTACCGAAGTTCCGGAAATGGCAGGAAAACTACACCCACAAAGTACCAATGTGGCTACCGGAAATGATACTGATGTAGATGATATCAATGGTCATGGAACGGCGATGGCCGGGATTATCGCTGCGAATCGTGACCATTCCACAAACAATAGCCCGTTTAATATGCATGGTGTGGCGTTTAACGCGCAGATTCTAAATATTAATGCTACTTCGCAAGCAAATTGTCCTGATTCAGATAACTGTGATTTCTTCCATTCCGATATTGCTCTTGGGTATGACTACGCCAGAATGCACGGTGCTGATGTAATTAATGAAAGCCTCGGGTCCGATACCCCTTCCACATCTGGCCTAAGAGCAGCAATGGAAAGAGCCGTTGATGCCGGGATCGTGATTGTGGTCCCGGCCGGTAATATTCCAGATGGTGCGGCCCCAGGGCATGGTAGTGCAGCTCAGGCGTCTGCTGCCGTGGCGTATTCTTCTTGGGCAAATGGACAAATTATCATTGCCGGTTCAGTGGATGCCAACAATCAGATATCCGATTTTAGCTACCGTGCAGGATCAGACGCTATGAATGTCTATCTAATGGCACCAGGAAACGGAATTACCACGCCAGATCATGATCCAAATAACAGCTATGAATATGTCTCTGTTGTTGGAACGTCTGCCTCAACAGCACAGATTTCTGGTGCGGCGGCACTGCTTCTTGAAGCTTTTCCATCCCTAACTGCCCAGCAGGTTGTTGATCTGATGTTTACAACGGCAACAGATTTGGGCGCACCGGGAATTGATACAATTTATGGCCGTGGACTTCTTAACTTGGATGAAGCATTTTCGGCGCAGGGCCAGTTGGTGATTGCTGGTGATGGATTTGCCAGCGGGCTTGAAGTAGGCACGGACAATAGTGTAACCAGTCAAAACTTCGTGTTTTCCGGTGGGGCATTCGGCGCTGACATGAGCTTTGACGGTTCGGTAGGGGATATTATGGTTCTGGATCGCTATAACAGGTCCTACCATATTGATTTTACCAAAACGATACATGGTGCCCAACCTGCGTTCAGCATCATTGATTTTATGAGTGGTGGGCTAAACAATCGTTATCATACTATGCAGTTTGGTGACGCAACTAAGGTCAGACTTGGCTGGCGTCATGACAATCAGTTTTCGGAAATTGACCGGAAATACCTCTCAAACCACTTGGGCAGGCACCGACGCGCCGGTAATCTTCGCATGGCTCTCTCCTACTCGATTGATGAAAAGCAAATGGCAACCATGTCATCGGGTATGTCAATCGCTGAAATGATGGAAGATTATCGTCCGGATGATTATATGGCGCCCAGCAAGCATGGTTTTAGCAACCTGCTCAAGTCTGATGAAACGGCGACTGTCGGTTATAAAAACCGGTTCGGCAAAAAATGGTCCTTTGAAACCGCTTTTGCCAGCAGTGACTATAGCTTCGGCGAAGATTTCTTTATCGCGCCTATTGATGTAAAGAATAATCTATCGCTTAGCCGCATCCGCCATCAGGCAACAGAAAATTTGCAAATAGCCTTTGATCTGGGACTCTTGAGCGAAACGGGTAGCGTTCTTGGTGCTGTTTCCCGCGGTGCACTGGAAATTGGCACTGCTGCAACAACGGCCTTTACAGGCGCAAAAATTGATTATGCGCTGGGTGATAAAGCATTGCTGTTTGCGCGCGGGTCCTATGGTGTAACAAATGTAACGGGCTCAACTCGCAGTATATTGGGGGATGTTTCGAACTTGAAATCCTACAGCTATCTTGTGGGTATCAAGGGTCAGGGTCTGGCATTTGATAATGACCAGATATCTTTTACATTTAGTCAGCCTCTAAGATTATCCAGCGGTTTCGCGACCGTTAGCAATGTAACGCACCGCGACTATGAAACCGGACAGTTTACCACGTCCTATAACCGCATATCCTTAAATCCAACAGGTACAGAGCGCGACTTTGAACTTGCCTACAGCTTAAATGGAATTTACGGTACCAATCTGAAACTGAACGTCCTGCATCAACTTAATCCAGGGCATATTAAATCAATCAGAAGCGCCACAAGCGTACTCTTTAGGATTGGATCCGCATTTTGAGACTAATTTCACTAATTGTTCTTGTTCTTTTTTCATTAAATGCCCATGCGCAGCCGGAAATAGAGAAAATCCCGCTTGAAAAAATGGCAAAGCTTGAAAGTCTGCTTGGTCACTGGAAAACAACAAATTACGCCTGGCAGGACGACGCCTGGACAGAGATTGCAACAACCGACGTTCATTACGCTAGTAAGCTAAAAGGAAAGCTGATAACAGAAGAAATCAGCAATGTGGTGCCCATCGACAGTTTTATTGTCGAAACCTTCATAAGTTATGACCAGTATCGAAATGTATACCGCTTAGCGGCGGTTGATGACATATACGGCCTTATGGATATTTATGAAGGTGACTTTGTAGACGATAACAATTTTCAGCTAACCAATCTGCGCGCGGGAACGAATTTCCCAACCGCTGATGGTGGCGAAATGTATTTTCGTCTGACATTCACAGAAATTGATCAGAATACCCGCGAATTTCTAGTTGAGCGCTCAGCGGATAATGGTGCAACCTGGAGCCCCATGAACATGAATAAAATGATTAGGGCCAATTAAATGGCTGAGATTATCTCCTTAAGCAAGGTACGCAAGAAACGAAAGCGTGAAGAAAAAGAAAAAACCGCGAGTGAGAACCGCGCAAAATTCGGTCGCAGAAAATCTGATAAGGAAATGGAAGACGCCCGTAAAGACCGCCGCAATAAGGATCTGGACGGCCATAAAATTGATGATTAATCGCCGGTATAAAAATCCGGTAGATGCATTTTCACCACTTCACTATCCTCCGCCCAGGCATGACAGGTATTAATCACCAGCGGTTTAACCTGTTTGTTGGCTTCGGCCTGCTGCTGCGCGGTTTTACGCATATTGCCCATTAACGTTTGAAACGATACAGTGGCCAGTGGGGATAAAAGCTCCGTTATATGAGTACACCCCTTAATCCCCTTCACCTTTTCTGCGATAGCGCGGCGCCAGCCGCGACCGATCCTAATACCAACCAGTTGCTCGTAGGCTTCCGTGATACGTGGGCACATTTCAAAGGGGCTATTGTCAGTTACTGCCTCAACGTCTTTTACCATAAAATTGTCGTCAATGGTCAGGCGTACCCACATTTCATGAATGGGTTCCCCAGCTTTGATCCCATTTCGCCAGCGATTTTCAATATCATAGGTTTTAATATCGGTCATATGGGCTTCTATATCCCATAAACCGTCTTCGCGGTGATAGCCTTTAAGGGAAATATCGCGCGTATGAATATGCTTACGCGCCGCTGGTGTTGATAGTGGCATTGGTTACTTCCTATTGTATTTCTCTCTGGGTTTATATCCCAGCGAAATCATTTAGTCATGGTAATTACTGAAAAATTACGTTATCTCATGCAAAAACAAGGATTAATCATGACCAAAAAAGCAGTGGTACTTTTGAGCGGCGGGCTCGATAGCTCTACGTGCGTAGCGATGGCGCAAGATCAGGGGTTTGATGTTTATGGTCTATCCTTTTCTTACGGCCAGCGGCATACCGTTGAACTGGATGCATCAAAGCGTATCGCGAAAGCCATGGGTATCGTGCGTCATGAAGTCATTAATATTGATCTGCGCGCCTTTGGTGGGTCAGCACTCACAGACGATATCGACGTTCCCAAAGGCCGCGATGAAGGCGAAATAGATGGTGAAATTCCGGTTACTTACGTTCCCGCCCGCAACACCATATTCCTGTCATTTGCGCTTGCTTTCGCGGAAACAATTGGCGCAGATGATATTTATATCGGTGTTAATGCCCTTGATTATAGCGGCTATCCAGATTGTCGCCCTGAATATATCGCCGCTTACCAGCAAATGGCCCGCCTTGCCACAAAAGTGGGTGTTGAAGGGGATCAGGGAGTACGTATCAATACGCCGCTCATTGGCATGACCAAGGCGGAGATTATAAAAACAGGCCTTTCCCTTGGTGTGGATTATTCAATGACGACAAGCTGTTATGACCCGGATGAGAATGGTATTTCCTGTGGCAAATGTGATGCCTGTCTGTTGCGGCTAAAAGGCTTCAAAGAAGCAGACGCCACCGACCCGATTGAGTATCAAATATGACCTATTCGGTAAAAGAGCTTTTCTACACCCTTCAGGGCGAAGGTGCACATACCGGAAGGCCGGCTGTATTCTGCCGTTTTAGCGGCTGTAATCTATGGTCTGGGCTTGAAAAGGATCGCGCGAGTGCTAAATGCAACTTCTGTGATACTGATTTTATAGGGACCGATGGTGAAAACGGCGGAAAGTTTAAAACGGCCGAAGAATTGGCCAAGAAGGCAGCCTCTTTGTGGCCGGGTGGCGGAACGCCTTATATTGTTTGCACTGGAGGTGAACCTTTGTTGCAATTGGATGTCCCCCTTATTAAGGCATTTCAGGAACAGGGCTTTGAAGTCGCCGTCGAAACCAATGGTACCATCGAAGCACCAAAAGAGCTGGATTGGGTCTGTGTAAGCCCCAAAGTGATGGACGAACTGGTGCAAACTAGTGGAAATGAACTCAAACTCGTCTACCCGCAGGATCACATCACCCCGGATATGGTTGAAGACTTAATATTTGATCATTATTATCTGCAGCCAAAGGATGAAGAAGGTGCGGATCATACTGTTGATGTGGTTCGATACTGCCAAACTCATCCAAAATGGCAATTAAGCCTTCAAACACATAAGATTATTGGCATTTCTTAAAGTAATATATGAATAAATATATAGAAATCACTGAAGAACAGATTGAAACCTTCCAACAGGACGGCGTGGTGCTCATTAAAGGTCTTTTCAGGGATTGGATAGACCAGATCAGTGCAGGGATTGAGCATAATATGCGTGAACCGGGTCCTTACGCTGCGGAAAACCTAAAGGAAGATGAAAGCGGCCGCTTCTTCGATGATTATTGTAATTGGCCGCGCATTCCTGAATTTGAGGATGTCATTCGTAATTCAGACGCTGCGCGGGTCGCTGCCAAGCTTATGCGCTCAAATATGACACAAATTTTTCATGATCATGTATTGGTAAAGGAACCAGGTACCAGCAAGCCAACCCCATGGCATCAGGATTCCC
>JANQJN010000055.1 GCA_028281625.1 Emcibacteraceae bacterium
TAACGAAACCAGTGCCGCCAAAATAAACACGTCAGTAATTGTGCCCCCGATCCAGAAGCTAAGTGGCCATCTTTTCATCCGCTTTCCCCCTCACGAAGACGTGGGTCAACCCACGCGTAAAGAAGGTCAACGATGAAAGTAATTGTAACAACTGCAAAAACCAAAAGTGTCACGATTGACTTTACAACGATCAGATCCCGTTGTGCGATTGACTGAAAAACAAGCCGCCCGAGGCCCGGAAGCGAAAAAATACTTTCAATGATAATGCCGCCCGCCAAAAGAAAGGAAAACTGAAGTCCCAGAATTGTCAGAACGGGGATCATTGCGTTGCGTAGTCCATGCCTTATCAGCGCTTGCCGTTTACTAAGGCCCTTGGCACGCGCAGTGCGGATATAGTCCTCGTTCATAACTTCTAGCACCGACGAGCGCATAACACGGGATAAGATCGCTGCCTGTGGAAGTGCCAGTGAAATGGCCGGAAGCGTTAGCGCCTTTATACATTGATAGAAGCCAGCGTCCCATCCTGGAAAGCCGCCCGCTGAAAATAGTCCAAGACTGGTTGAAAATAGGAGCACCAGCAATATGGCAAACCAGAAGTTTGGTACCGCAACCCCCACCTGAGCAACTCCCATAAGGACGGTATCGGTTATCTTTCCACGAGCCGCAGCACTAATAACACCCACTGGGATCGCAATACATGTGGATAGTAGTAGTGCATAGATGGTCAGCGGCACCGATACCATTGCCCGCTCAGCAATTAATTCTGAAACCGGGACGCGGTAAGTATAACTAATTCCGAAATCCCCGCCAAGCATCCCTTCAATCCAGCTAACGTAACGTTCCAAGCTCCCCTTATCCAGCCCCAGTTCGGCACGGAGCGCTTCCGTCGCATCCGTACTCGTGGACAACCCCATCATGTAAGCTGCCGGATCGCCCGGCACCACTTCAATCATGATAAAAATTATGACAGTCGCCACCAGCATGGTCAGACTTAAAGAAAGCAGACGTTTTACCAGAAACCGCCCCATCAATCCTGCTCCTCTATGTAAACGTCGCGAAGATCATTTGAGCGGATCGGATAGTTGGCCCACATGCCCTTAACGCCTTTCTTCCAAACACCATATTTTCCGAGCTGGTAGAGGTATCCATTAACCGCATCTTCCGCGATTTTCCTCTGCGCCTGTTTGTAAAGTTCACTTGTCATGGCTGCATCGGTACTGTGATCAATCTCCGTCATGATATATTGAAAATCAGCATTGTCGTAACCAAAATAATAGTTTGAATTGGCGTAAATATTGATATCCATTGGTTCCACATGAGACACAATTGTTAAATCATAATTGCGATTTCTGAGCACCTGATCAATCCACTGTGCCCATTCAAGATTCTCAATGGATACATTAATCCCCACACGACCAAGTTGATTTGCGATAAGTTCACCAGTACGCCTCGCATAAGTTGCCGGTGGCAATTTCAAGCTCGCCTCAAACCCATCCGCATATCCAGCTTCACGAAGTAACGCACGCGCTTTGTCTGCATCATGAGGGTACATATCTGTCAAATCCACATAATCCGGATGGTTGGGCGCAAAATGTGTTCCAATGGCTTGGGCATTACCGAACATGGCACCATCAATAAGTTCTTGCCGGTTTATGGCGTGAGCGATAGCTCTTCGCACCTTTATATCGCTAAAGGGTTCCTTTTTATTATTGGTGGCAAGGATTGTCTCACCCGCCGTGAGCCCCACTACAACGTCATAGTCTGGATCTTCATCAAATAAAAAAAGATTTTCAGGGGCAGGATAATTGGGAAAAGTATCAATATCCCCTGCCTTCATTGCGGTATATGCTGAAAGAGGGTCGGTAATGATTTTGAAGGTTGCTCCAGATAGCCTTGGCGCTGATCCCCAATAATTTTCGTTACGGCTCAGCTCAATTCTATCGCCTCGCACCCACCTATCAAATTTAAAAGGTCCAGTACCGATCGGACGAGACGCATTTGTTGCAACAGTTTCCTCCGCCACGATCACAGCATCACCCAAGCCGATATTAAAAAGAAAATCAGGCCTCGCCTGATCTAGGGTTATCATAATTGTTAGCGGGTCAAGAATGTCAATATTTGCGATTGGCGCAAAGATATATTTTTTTGCATTGGTCGAACCAGCACTTCGCGCCCGATTGAAGGAAAATCGGACGTCATGAGCGTCAAAAGAACTTCCATCATGAAAAGTCACGCCTTCCGCCAAATGAAATATATAAGACCGACCATCAGTTGAAACTTCCCAAAACAAAGAAAGGCCTGGCTGAACATCACCATTCTCATCGATGCGCACCAGGCCTTCAAAAATATTTCCGTACACCACTTCGTCAATGGCAGCAGCGGCGCCAGATGTGGGGTCAAGATTTGGTGGCTCAAGCTGAAGCCCGACATTGATCGGTTGCGCTAACGCGTGACCATTAACCATAACGAGGAGAGCAATTATTGTGAATGCGCGTGCTTTTGCCATAAGCTTAAGCCTTTACCGCGACTGTCATACCTTTTGGATCAAGGGACCCTGCAAGAACTCTTGTGGAATGCGCAACGCCTGGTTCGATAAATTTACCTGTTCGCGCGCCAGCATTTAAAAATGACCTGAGTATAGTTGCCGCTTTTATATTTGTTGCCGCACTTGTAAAACAAAGAGCTGTCTGATGCTGCGCCAGTATCGCAGGTAAGTGCTTTGGGGATTTACCGGTCATAAGTATAAAATCCCGCGCACCTAAAATTTCACATACCGGACTTATAGCGTCTTCGCTACCATGTTGACCAAGCTTCGCAAATCCGGAATAAATTTCAACCAATCCATGAGGATTAATATGAAGAAGCGCGTCATCTATACGCATTACTTTAGCAAAGCTTCCCTTTGGTAAGCCCGTTGAAATTGCAACAGTGGTAAGTGCAATTGCTTTGTTAAAAGAACGACGTGTTATTATTTTATCAATCATAGCTCCAGACTAGCCATAATCGCATGATGATAAAAGATAAAATTTGAAAAACAGTGTGGAAGTATTGTTGCCTTAATCCGCTTCAGAGTCTTTAACCACATCCACAAAGGCCTGAAATTTTTGTTTGCCAGATTCTGAAAGCCCTCGATAAGCATCCACAACATTGCGCTCATCACTGATCAAAGTGTCGTAACTTGGCCATTCTTCTTCTTCGGTATTGCTGAATCGCTTAATCACTTCTTCGAAAGCCATTTCCATAAAATCTGCAAATGCTTTTACTTCTGTGACTTTCAATGCACGCGTACCGGCAATTATATCGGAGATGCGCGTATGCGGCAGCCCCAACGCTTCCGCCAGGTCTTTCTTTTTCTTCCCCAAAAACTTGATACGATCCGAGATCCAGGTTCTTCTCATTACGGTCATAAGGTCATAATGAACATTTATAAAAAAATATCACGTACTAAAAACGTACTTTTGTTCTTGACAATGGAACAAAGCAAGTACATTAATGACTTGTGACGTTTAAGCATAGTTTGCACATACGGTATGTTTAGCGCCACGCATAAAACACATATTTCCTTCCCCAATGGGAAGTATCTGTTTATTCGGAGCAAATTTTTGGATTTGCTCCGATTTTTTTGATCCAACCAAAATGTTTTTTCGTAAACACTTCATGATTTAGCTAACAAAAATAAACTGTCTGCGCCTTCCCCCCCAAGAGGTGCAGATATGTTTAGGGGCAGGAACCCCCCTTCCTGCCCCACTAATCCAAGGTAATAATCAAAATAGCGACATTATTTGCAGCAAACCAAAACAATCGCCATTCTTAGATGCCCAAATCACTTACTACCTTGCTGTACATAACCACAATACTTGAACCTTAGCTTTCCCATTTTGAGGCATTCACAACAAAATTCTTAAAAGTTAACATTCAATCTTAAAGAATGCGAAAAGCGTGCCAATTACGTATAATCTCTTATTATCAACTACTTATATTGCGAACCTCAAAATCCGCAAACTGCTGAACGTAAAATATATTTACAGATAAGCTGACTCTGTCCCACTTTGGTACACCGCATCAATCAGTAGGAGTTTGTCAGTAATTTGTAAGCAGAGAGAGCCATAACCTTGGCCGAATTAATCATCGCATCCACTTCCACATATTCATCTGGCTGATGCGCCAGTTCAAGAATACCAGGGCCATAGGCGATACAGTCCTTGAGGTTTCCAATGCGGTCGATATGTTTCTGATCATATGTCCCTGGTGAGCAAACCATGTCGGGCGTTTTACCAAGAATTTCTTCGATCGCCTGTGAAGTTGCCGCTACAACAGGTGCATCTTGGTCTGTCATGCTAGGAATAACTTCTAGCATATCGCGAATTTCATATTTAAATCCTTCACGCGAGGTTTCGAGATTATCCAAAATTCCTGTTACCTCCCCTTTAACCTGATCAAGTTCTTCTTCCATTAAAAAACGGCGGTCAATGATCATTCGGCAACTGTCCGGAACACATGGCGCGGGCAGACCAGCGCTATCGTCTCGCTCAATTTCATCTTGGCCACCGTGAATGCTATTGATGTTTAATGTTGACTGTTTTGCGCCTTCCGGAACTACCGGCATCTTTGTGTGCCGCGCGGCCATTGCCGGATAGAGTTTATCCTCAAATTCCGCAACCACAGCCCCCATATGCCGTACGGCGCAGTCTCCCAGAAATGGCATTGAACCATGGGCAATGTGACCATGTGTTTCGATCTCCGCCCACCATACACCACGATGCCCCAGACAAACGCGATCCACGTTGAGCGGCTCGGGGATAATCACATGATCTACGCGGTCCTTTGAAAAATAGCCTTTTTCAGCCAAATAGGCTACACCGCCAAGCCCGCCGCTTTCTTCATCTGCAGTACCAGAAATTTCAATGGCACCTTTTAGTTCAACACCACTTTTGATCAGAGCTTCTACAGCAATGATAGAAGCTGCAAGCCCTCCCTTCATATCGCAGGCCCCACGGCCGTAAATTTTTCCATCCTCCAGTTGTGCCGCGAACGGATCCCTGGTCCATCCATCCCCGGTTTCGACTACATCAATGTGACTGTTAAAATGCACGCATGGCCCCTTACGGCCCGTCTCGTAACGTGCAATCACATTGTAGCGTGGATATTCCGCGCTGTCTCCTGGTGCTCCGTAAGCGCGGACATATTCCACAGCAAAGCCACTGTTTTTCAGTCGGTTTCCTATATATTCTACACAAGGCTGATAATCATTGCCTGGAGGATTTATGGTGGGAAATTGAATAAGATCTTGACACAGACGGACCAACGCGTCCTCTGATTTTTCGATCAGCGCATACACAGCTTCCAATTGCTGTTCACTCATGAATAGACTTCCGAATTAGCATACCGGAAATCTATTCCTTAAGACGATCGTTCACAAGTCTTTTATTTATTAAATTCTAAAAGACCGCGTTATTTAAGACGGTTTTCTTACCATCTATTACTTTAATGCTGTCACCGACGCGTCTGTACTTGTTTTTGCGCGGGTTATTTTTCTTCCTGCGCTCTACTTCTGGCCATTTTTTAGTCACTTCAGCCTCCTCTTTCTTAACACCCCAATTATTATTGAGGTACGTACGAATTGGATTTTCAATAACGTAAAATGAAAATACCCCGACGACGCTGGCACCAATGAACCCGACCACATTGGCAAGTTCGAACGGCACATCGTGTCGCGCAAGGTAATTATAAAATGGACTTTGCCACAGATAGATTGAATAGGACCAAATGCCAAACAAGCGTATTGGTGCAAAACAAAGGATCGATTTAACAAAGTCCGGAACTTTATCCAGATGATTTACCGCAAATGCCAAGAAGAAAGGCGTAAATGCCCAAGACATCGTCCAGTGCGCCATTTCCGTGTAACAAAACATCGCTGCAAAAAATGCGGCTACTGGCATCCAAGACATCACATAAGGTGCGAATTTATCACGGACTAAAAAATAACCCGCAGATATCATCAAATGTCCAAGAAGAACGTGTGACTGTCTCTCAAATGATGCAGACGGCAAATCGGTCTGTGTTGATAAATAGTAGAATGCTATGATTGACGACCCTCCAATCGCAAACAAAGCTAGATACTCCCTTCCCCTAAGCACTGCCACAAGTGTTACAATACTTAAAATTACATAACAATGCTCTTCCACATTGAGCGACCAAATGTGCTCAATGGGAAGACCTGTATTAACCATTTCTTGTCCGATAGGAAAATACGCCCTCATAAATGTGAGGGTATATAGTACATTCTCATGTTCTTCTGTGAGCTTTAACAAATAGCTCAGCGCACACATAAGGAGCACATAGATGATAAAAACCGGAAACACACGGGAAATCCGTCGGCGATAAAAGGTGCCGAGCGGCGTTCTTTTAACGAACAAAATCTTGCTCATCAAAAAACCCGAGAGGACGAAGAAAATATCTACGCCAAAACGCCCGAAATCCGTAGAATCTCCAAATATAAAAAAGTGATCAATAAGAACGAAGAGAATAGCGAGGCCACGCCATCCGTCGAGATAATCGACACGCTGCAAATCTGTTTTACCGTGGCTTGTCGCCTTGCTAATGGTTCTATCAAATATGCTCATCTATCTACCCAATACTCAAACTACTAAAAACAACAAGCATTTATCGAAACACAAAAATTTCTTACTTTCAAATAAATTTGACGCGAATACCCTAAGAACCATTCTCAACTTTAATAACTCTCTATAATATTTAGCTTTTCAGCATTGGATGTGAATGTTTTTTTTTAATAATGACACTATATTTACGTTAACAAAAAAGGTTAACGCCCTGAAAACAAACAGAATCAGCGATTCGTGAAAAATTAATTTTTAGCAAGTCTATGCTCAATCATGTTTACCAACGGATTATCATTTTCCGCTTCTTCTCCGGCCCAATCTGAGAGGCCGAACGGTGAATTTTTCAGGAAATCATAAAGGTCGGCAACCGGTAATGGCTTACTGATATAAAAGCCCTGAACTGTGTCGCAACCAAGATTTTTGAGAATATTTAGTGACTGCTCATCTTCGACACCTTCGGCGGTAACTTTAAGTCCCATATTATGCCCAAGCTCAATGGTTGACCGAACAAGAATTTCATCCTCTCGGTTGGTTGCCAAATCAAGCACAAAGGACTTGTCAATTTTAAGCTCCTTAACCGGCAATTGCTTGAGATAGCTCATAGACGAATAACCAGTACCATAGTCATCTATGGAAAGAATTAATCCATGTTGCTCAAGTGCATTAAGAACGCCAAGCGCGAGGTCAGGGTCCTGCATAATCGCGCTTTCAGTGACTTCAAGCACAATACATGATCTTGGCACGTGATATTTTTCCAGCAACTTGATAATAATTTCAGGCAGCTTGCGGTTCGTTAAGTCCCGCGCAGACAGATTAATCGCCATTTTAAGATCGATACCTTCATCATCCCACTGCCTTAATTGTTTAATCGCAGTATCCAATCCCCATATCGTAAGATGATGAATATGGCCGGTCTGTTCAGCCATGGAAATAAAATCATCTGGTGGGATAAATCCACGTTCCGGATGGATCCATCTTACGAGCGCTTCCACATGGGTTATGCGCCCGGATGTAAGATCAATTTTTGGTTGGTAGTAAAATTTAACATCTCCCTCATCAAGACTCTTTCTAAAATCACCCATAAGGGAGAGTTGATCCGGATCATATTTGTCGATCTTTTGATCATATACACTAATGTGATCAATGCTGTCCTGCGCATGAAGCGCGGCAATACTTGCACGCTGCGTAAGCAGATCCACATCATTCGCATGTTCCGGGCAGGTACTGATGCCGATGCTGACATTTGTATCAATGGTGAAATTTTCAACGCTGAATGGTTCTTCAAATATTTCAAGTAGTTTGAGTGCCGTCTTTTTGGCATCCGAAACATAGGCCCCTTCCTGCACAATGCAGAAGTTAGAAGTGCTAAGACGCGCAACAAAATTATTGCTATTGGCGTTTCTGAGAAGACGTATCCCGATATTTTTGATAAGGTTCCTTGCTGTTTCATAGCCAAGGGTATTTCTAATATCATCAAATCTGTCGATTGATAGCTGGAGCACACTGAACACCTGCCCAGTGTCTTTGTGATTATCCGCAAGGATCTGTAAATATTTTTCCAGGCTCTTTCGATTTGGAAGGCCAGTTTCCAGATCATGTTCTGCCTGATAGATGATTTGTTCCTCACGGTCCTGAATACCAATTACCATCTGGTTGAAGTGATTGGCTAGCTCGCCGATCTCGTCTTTTTGTTTGATCTCATCAATCTTTTCATAGCGCCCAATCTGAATTAAGCGTGCTGCTCGTGTCAGTACTTTCAAAGGCTTAGACACGCTGCGCGCCACAGTCACACTGCCGGCTATCAATGAAAATAACCCAAGAGCGGCCAGCAACACCAAAATATAGGCCAGAGTTATATATGGGCTATATGCGGCGTCCAAAGAATAGGTGAGAACAGCCCCTGCATCACTGGTACCCAGCTGGGAAGGTAGCCACTGCATATATGCCATATAGTTATAATCTGCGACACTATCAAAATTCACGTTGCCTTCAGCAATTGTCCCAGCGAGAATAGTATCAATCTCTTCTTTCGCGCTACCTTCCAATGTGGTTGTAAGTGGAATAAGATTTCCACCTTCCAAGCTTTCAATCAGTGTAATATCAATGC
>JANQJN010000081.1 GCA_028281625.1 Emcibacteraceae bacterium
GTCTTGTAACCCACCATCTGCAACGGTGAACACAAGCTGATCGGTAACAATATTTAAAAATAATGCATGTAGGAAGCCACTTGAACCGTCAAACCTAACCTGATTTTGGTCTGCTTCAAAATCGATAAACGTATCGTTAAAGCTAACCCGTGCAATCTCTGGTTCGCCTGCACCTTCATCATCCATAAACAGGTCAAGGAAAACTAATTCTGTGATCAAGACAACTTGACCAAAATCAACGGTAATTGATTGGCCGCCATCTGCTGACGAGATTTCATCATCATCGTCATCACCGCCACCATTATCCACACCAAGGCCATCCGTCGTACAAGCAAGACCTACACAAGTGTTTCCGTCCTGAAGTTGCGATGCATCAAGTGTTCCACCAAAAGCGGAGATCGAATAAGTTGTGCCATCGAAGGCACCGGCTGTCCCAATAAACGGGCTAGCTGTGAAATCCAAAGTTGCTGCGTGAGAAGTCGTGCTAAATGCACCAATCGCGATAAAAGGTAAACTTAATATTGAGACAATTTTCTTAATCATACTCTGTACTCGTCTAAATTTATAACCCGGCAAGTGGACAATCCCCAAGGAAACCCTTCGCCAATTTCCATTTCTATTCGATATACACATATCGAATCGGGCGTATATTTTACGTCCGAAGAATGCCATAAATCGTTGGATTACTTATTGATACTCAACCATAAAATAGCGTTCAAAGCACACCATCTGCCCAGAGGACAACATAGCACAAATGGAAAAATCAGTCAAAAAAATTGAATCTATTTTTAACCAATTGTTAACTAATATGGTTAACCTGACAGTAGACAAAAATGTCAGTTTCCGGATCTATTGATGGTTTCTTTTCCGTTATAAACAAGGCGGGTTGACCAAGGCACCGGGTTTCTAAGTGCAAAATGGGCCATGCAAGCACCTTCCGCTTCATTGAGCAAATCCTGGATACGCTCTTCCGGTTCAGGGCTTTCAATGATTACATGAGTTTCAACCATTTCACAGGCGCCATTAGTCATATAGCCATGATCACGCATATGGCCCAGGTTTGTTGCGAAACGGATACGCTGCTCTAGCTTGAGGCTATCTACCTGAATTTTCCGGGCCGTAAGAATATCGGTTAAATGTGTCATCAGACAAAAGCCAATTCCCGCTGAAAAGAAGGCAAGCGGCGGCGGCGCGGTATCATCACCCACTGGTGGCTGTTCATCACAATAAAGGGTAACTGGACTAAAACCCGGAATATTCACAGAAACCACACCGGTCTTCGATTGCTTGTTGTGCGCTTCCGCTACCAGGTTGACTTCAAACCGGTATGGTTCTGGATGGCGTGCTTTCTTGAATTCCGAGAGTTCATATTGAGTTGGGTTTGGCTGCGAACCACCAAGATCCCCTACGCGATATACCTTTTCTTGTGACATTTATTTCTCCTGAGTGTGATTTTTATAAACTTAAATTACCGCAAAACATTTGAAGAAACTCATCAAAATCTTTAAGATTACCCAATATTTTGACGTATTTCGTCATATATTACCAATTTTTGGAGTAAATCTTCATGATCACTGACCAAGATAAGAAAATACTCACCACCTTGCAGCAAAGTGGCAGAATGTCGATGGTGGAGCTTGCAGATAAGGTCAACATGTCCGAATCTACCTGTCTTCGTCGCACCAAAAGCCTTGAGGAAGTAGGCGTGATCAAAGGATACACGGCGCTACTGGATGCTGAAAAAGCCGGATTTGATGTGATGGCTTTTGTTCAGGTGAGCATTAACCAAAATACCGAAGCAGCCTTTGACAGTTTTAAAACTGCGGTGCGTGCATCCCCCAATATTCTTGAATGCTATTCCCTCTCTGGACCTTATGATCACTTAATGAAGGTTGTCGCACGAAGTAACAAAGAGCTTTCCCACTTCATTTTAAAAACGCTGAAAACCTTTCCTGAGATTAGAGACGCACAAACGCTTTTTGTCCTGCATCAGGTAAAACACACCACCGCGCTTCCAATGGATCTGGCCTGATTTCCATTGAAAATGGATCTTCGTTATGAGACGCTCAATTCATGAGTTTAGATGATCTAAAATCTTACACTATGGCCGGTTATGAAGAGTACCGGCCACCAAAGCGCGATTTCATGATAGAGGCGCTATGGGCTCAGTTTACGCCTTTTAATGCGCCGGTGGGTGGTATCCACCACTTAGTACCGGAACCTACTGTCAATATCGCGCTGTCGCGGCGCTTTAACAGGCACGGTAAAACATCTTTTGAACAAGTGGATCTTTATGGCCCACTAAACCGGCCATTTACGTTTAATCTTGTGCCGGGCCATCAATTGATTGCTGCGCGTATCAAACCGGAGTGGTTACCGTCGCTTCTTGGTATCGCGGCAGATGATCTGATGAACTCAGGTGCAAACCTTGCCGATGTATCGCCGGAACTAACCGCGCGCCTGTTGGATCTTTTTGAAGAAAAGCCTTCGACAGAAGAAATGGTAAGAAGCCTTTATAATGAAATTACGGATTATACCCGTGAACGTTTCGCGCACTACAATTTGCCTGCATACGGTATTCGCGCAGTGGAACTGATCAGAAGATGTGGCGGCAACATTCGTCAATCAAACCTTGCAGCGCATCTTGCGGTATCGGAACGCCAATTGCGGCGCACGGTGCAAAATCTGATCGGTATTACCCCAAAGGCTTTTAGCCGCAATATCCGCTTCTTAAGAACACTTGAATATGCAGATTGTGCTGACCACATCAACTGGTCAGATTGCGCGGTGAATTTTGGCTATTTTGACCAGGCTCATCTGATTAATGAATTTAAGGCAATCAGCAATCTTACGCCGCGGGAACTGATGGCCAGCCGCAAAGCTGAGTCCGATTTTTCCAATCCTGCAACGTAGCGAGTTGATAAGCATAAGAAATTCTGAATTTCAGGGGTTTCTTCGACATGCTTCTTCGATTTTGTGCACTAATTCCGATCTCCCTTCTTTTGGCAATTTCCGCCACTGCGCAGGAAAACGAATTTGAACCACTCACTTCAGGAACATACGAGCTTACGTTCCACAAAGTTGACGATGGTGTTTGGATGGGCGAGAGGCCAAATTATTGGCGCGTGCCAATTATTGGAAACATCATCATCATCGAAGGGGATCAATCGGTGGTACTGTTCGATGGTGGAGGAAGCCACCAGACGGCAGTTCAAATACTTGATTTCGTTAAAACCACCACCGCAAAACCCATTAGCCATTTGGTGCTGTCCCACTGGCACAACGATCATACCATCGGTATTGACCGTATTAAGGCCGCATTTCCGGGCATGGAAATCATCGCCCATCAGTTCACTACCGATTACCTTCGTGATCAGCTCGCACCACGCATTGCGGATGGCGGTGAGAATATCGAAAACCTGCTTCGCGATGTTTCAAAGGAACTGGAAACAGGCATTGACTATATGGGAAACCCCATGAGCATAGAAGCACGAGCGGAAGCGCAGCAAATTCTTGCCGATCAGAATGAACTCAGGGAAGCTTTTTATGATCAAAATACCCTTACCCCAGATACGTCAATCACCGACCATATGACTATTGATCTGGGATCTAAAACGCTTGAGCTAAAATATATGGGGTTTGGTAATACAGCTGGTGATCTTGTTGGTTGGATCCCTGAACAGAAAATTCTAATGACCGGTGATATTTTTACCCATCCTGTGCCATTTGGTTTTCCGTTTGAACCACGAAAAACCGTTGAAACCATGAAACGAGTATTGAAACACGACTTTGAGAAAATGATCTTCGGCCATGGTGATGTTCAAATGGACAGTATCTATGCCAATAAAGTTATCAATTTAATTGCAAGAGTAAATTCAAATGTAGACAAACTGGTCGCGCAGGGAAAATCATTGGATGAAGCCAAAGAAGCGATTGATCTCACCCGTGCTCAAGCAGAATTCGCAGATGGCGATCCTTGGATCAGCTACCGCTTTTATACCTGGTTTATCGGACCAATGGTTCAGAGGTCCTACACCGAAATCGCACCAACCGAGGAAGAGGGATAATTATGAAACGTATGTTACTTGCCTTAATTTTAGGAATTTATATTTCTCCGGCTTCTGCGGAAGTCATTCCATTTTCTGATGACCGTTGGACATTGATTGGTGAGGAAACCAAGGTCGTGACTTTTGATGGCCGAGAAGCCCTGCTCACCCCTGCAGGTGGTGCTGTTCTAAAAGATATGGACTTTTCAAACGGTACCATCGAAGTGGATATCTTTTTTCCCGACGCCACCAGAGGCTTTTCAGGCGTTTCCTGGCACGAACAGGGAAACGGAACCTACGAGCATTTTTATATCCGCCCGCATATGAGCGGCAATGTTGATGCCACCCAATATACCCCTGTCTTCACCAATGACACCGGTTGGCAGCTATACTTCGGGCCTGGTCATGCTGTTGCGCTTGATGTCAATCATGGTCACTGGTCACATTTGAAAATTGTGGTTTCCGGCGATCAGGCAGAGGTTTACGTGGATAGTGAAGAGCCTGTTCTTTTTATTGATGATCTTAAAACAGATATGAAAAGCGGCATGGTCGGTGTCGGCACCACATTCGCGCCCGCTTATTATTCCAATTTTTCGGTGATGCACATTGAAAGTCCGACACTTAGGGGAAAAACATTGGAAAAAGATGAACTGCCTGAAGGCCTGATCAAAAACTTCAGCGTATCAGACGTGATTGCTGATGATAATACTTCCCCATCAAATTACGATGGCGATTGGGCGGATCTCGCTGCTGAAACATCGGGTGCTCTAAACATTGGACGCTACAGGACGCGCTCCGCAAACAACAATACTGTGCTTGTTAAGCTGGTGATAAATTCAGACATCAATCAAACCAAAAAATTTACCTATGGCTATAGTGATGATGTGGTGATTTATATGCATGACCGACCTGTCGCTGGTGGTACCAACCTCTATCAAACTCGCGATTACCGCTATCTGGGCACCATTGGATTATTTGATGATGTGTATCTTCCATTGGAAGCCGGAAGAAATGAAATTTATTTCTCAGTGAAGGAAAGTTTCGGCGGTTGGGGTTTTATGGGTAGATTTGAAAATATGGACGGCATCTCAGTTGAATAGTTTTACGTTTTAGCATTTACCGAAAACACAACTGCCACTAAGATCGTTTCTCTAAAAAACAAATGAGTAAGAGAAACGAAAATGAGGAAAACCGCATTCCCTGTGATTTCGGCGGCACTAATCGCCACATCAATTAGTTTTACGTCCGCGTCCGCGCAGGAAGGCGAGTGGCAATCGATCTTTAACGGTGAAAATCTTGATGGTTGGACCATCAAGTTTGCCGGGCAGGATATCGGTGTTAACTTCAGGGATACCTTCAGGGTGGAGGATGGCATGATGCGTGTGGTTTATGACAACTACGTCACCTTTGATGATGCCTACGCTCATATTTTCTATAAAGAAAAACTTTCCCATTACCGTCTAAAATTTGATTATCGCTTCACAGGCGAGCAAGTCCCGGAATCCGAAGTCTGGAACGTGAGAAACAGTGGCGTAATGTTTCATAGCCAACCGCCGGAAAGCATGTATTTTGATCAGTTCTTCCCTGCCTCAATCGAAAATCAACTGCTTGGAGGGCTCAGTGACGGCAAAAGCAGGCGTACCGGTAATATCTGTACACCGGGCACTGACTTTCAAATCCATGGTATTTATTTTGGCAAACATTGTTACCGCTCATCTTCCAAAACATATCATGGTGATCAATGGGTGAATGCAGAAATTGAAGTGAGAGGCGACGAAATAATCCGCCATTACATCAACGGTGAGTTGGTATTCGAATATGAAAAACCGCGCATTATTCCCGGCGAAGAATTTTCTGCGGATTTTATAACCGACCCCCTGCCTCTGCGGGATGGCTATATTGCCCTGCAGGCCGAAAGTCATCCGATTGATTTTAAAAACATCATGCTGATGAAACTTCAATGAAATCATTGATCAAGGTCATATTGATCCTGGGCCTCGTTTCCGGATCCAGTTTTTTTATCGTTCAGTCAACAGGGCTGATCACAATCGACCGTATTGATTACTGGTTTAATGAAGTGCGCTCAATATCACCGCTGTATATCGGCGCAGCAGTACTGTGCTTGATGTTCATTGATTTGTTTATTTCGATCCCGACGCTGGCGACCATTATGCTTGCCGGGTTTTTTATGGGCACGGTCCTCGCGTCAGCTTTCACAATCGCCGGTCTTACCATCGCAGGATCCCTTGGCTACCTGTTGGGTCGACGGTTTGGCGAACCAATCCTTGGCTTTTTGCTTAAAGACGATGCGCAGCGCACTGAGCTTCAGGAAAGCTTCATGGCCCATGGCTTTGTAACCATATTGCTATCCCGCGCTTTGCCGGTACTTCCGGAAGTCTCCACCGTGATCGCCGGTATGACCAAAATGTCCTTTCCAAAATTTTTAACCGCCTGGTTGATCAGTATTACGCCATACACGATCATTGCGGCCTACGCGGGGGCATCCAGTTCACCCAGATCACCTGAACCAGCCATTGTCGCCTGGGCGGTACTTACATCAACCCTGTGGCTCGGTTGGTATTTCTTTAAACGCGCACAAAAAAGGTTTCCATGATGCTGAAGCTATCCAACAAAGAAATAAGACATCTTTGGCTGCACAGCATGGGACTTTGGACTGCACCCTTTGGTAAACCTGACGTGCACGGGATCATTAAGGACTTAGGGTTTGTGCAGATCGATACCATTCAGAATGTCAGCCGCGCCCATCATCATATCCTCTGGAGCCGCAACCGGAATTACCGCGAGCCGATGCTTGATAACCTTCTGCAGCCACAAGGAAGCGTGTTTGAGCATTTCACTCACGACGCGTCGATCATTCCAGTAGAGTTTTACCCTTACTGGACCCGCCAGTTCGGGCGGCTTCGAAAATGGCTGGATGGCTACAAAAATTATCAGAAAATCCTCGCGCATGCGGACTTGGACGGCCTTAAGCAAAAACTTGAGAAAGAAGGTGCGCTCTGCACCGAAGCGTTTGATACCAAAATTGAAGGAAAGAAAAAAATGTGGTCGCGCCCACCTCATAAAGTGGGGCTGGATTACCTATGGTATGCCGGTGAGCTGGCCACATCCCATCGGATCAATTTCAGAAAATTTTATGACCTCTCTCATCGAGTTATTCACGAGAACCATTTTGATCAGACTGTAACAGATAAAGATCAACTCGATTGGCTATGTAACGCTGCACTTGATCGTCTCAGCTTCGGGTCTCCCAAAGAAATAAAGGAATTCTGGGACGCCAGCACCAGAAAAGAAGTGGATGACTGGATTTTGGACAAAAGGGACACGCTGACGAAAATCAGCTATCAAAACAGCGACAAAGAGTGGATCGATTGCTTCGCCCCAGCCGACATTGAAGAAAGGCTCACAAATTTATCCTCACCAAGTGGTCAGATGCGCCTCATTAATCCCTTTGATCCAGCGATACGTGACCGTAACCGACTAAAGGCCTTGTTTGGCTTTGACTATAAAATCGAAATATTTGTACCCGCTGCAAAGCGAAAATGGGGTTATTATGTTTATCCATTACTTGAAAGTGACAGGTTCGTTGGCCGCATTGAACTTAAAGCGGATCGCAAAAAAGGCACCCTCAATGTCATCAATTTTTGGCCGGAACCCGGCGTAAAATGGGGCGCGGCAAGGCGCAGTAAACTTGACGCTGAACTGGACCGCTTTAAGCGCCTCGCAAACCTTGCAAAAGTAGTTTGGCTGACTTAAGCGTTTAAAGCCTGTTTTTTGGTATCGTCAACATCCAGTTTGGTAAAACGCGCACGGTCTGTCGGTAAAGTCACGATTGCT
>JANQJN010000093.1 GCA_028281625.1 Emcibacteraceae bacterium
CCGCTCCCGAATTTGAAGTCGCTCCTGCAGCCGCCGCGCCGCTGCCAGTCACATCTGCAGAAGAAGTGGCCAACAACGATGACACTGTAATAAAGGTCAAAGAGCCAAAACAAGCGCAAACCGAAACAACCGTCGACAGATATGAAGCGTGCGAAGACAGAATGCTCAAGGATCAAATCATCTACGACCGTATCGCAGATTATATAACGAACTGGACCAGGGCTTCGATTAAAACAACGGTTTCGAGCTTCAAACTGCCTGATATTGATGGGCATCCTTGCAGCGGTGTTGGGGGTCTGATCGAATCCCGGCATCTGTACGGGTTAGGATGGCATGCCTTTTACGCAGGGCAATTGCCTGTAGCAAGCGGCGCATTCCTAAAACTCAGTAAACTGTCTTCGACGACAGATTTTAAAGAGGATGAGGATCTCCCAGCCACGCATTTTATACTCGATTTTTTGTCAGAATGTCCGATGGGCACATTGGAAAGCCGTTCAATTGTGAACGCTGAAAGATTTCTTAAAGGCGGTGATGAAACAAATGCGGCACCTTACTTCGAAGTCATTATGAAAGAAGGAAAATGCCCGCAAGCGGTCGCATATGCGCAGGATCGAATTCGACATTTAAACCCTTAACTATTTGAGGTGAGAATAAAATGAAACATGGAATAATAAATATTTTTAAGCCAAATCTCAAAAAGCTTTTTCCTGACGATAAAGTCAGCCGCGAAGCTTTCTTGGCGGGCGAGATCGACGCGAAGAAGGAAAACAGTGCGAGCTTTACTGCCTTTAAAAATAGTGTGCTTGCAAAAGCCTCGCATATTGCCAACGGGGTTATCAGTGAAACTTATCGTGAAATGGAAGAAAAAACAGTCATTCGTGACGCTTTATGGCGTGATATGTCCGAACTTTATAACGAAGCCAACACGCATCGTGAAAGCAGCAGGATCGCGAAGTGGGCTTACTCGGCGTGGGACCGTGCAAAAGAAGTGTTTCAGTATGGTGGTCATGAGCAAAAAGAGATCAATGATGAAATCAATACAATCAGTGAAGAGCTCAACCGAATTCTCAATGTATATAATATAAAAACTTGCGATTTAATAAATCATTCGAAAGCCTGGTCTGTCTCAGTAGTCGTTGCCTTCGCCTGCATTGAAGCTATCATCAATGTCTTTTTCTTTATTGGCGCTGTTGATGAGGGGGTGAGGTCAGCCGTAGTGCCAGCATTTGTTGCAGCACCACTGAATGTTACATGTGCGTTTCTTGCTGGTATCATATCTCCTTATTTTTTCAGAGCACGAGCCGCAAAAACAGCTCTTTCCGATAAAGTATTTTGGGCGACAAAGCTGGGCTTTTATATATCGGCGATGGTTAGCATTATGGTTATGCCGGTATTATTTGCATTCAATATTGTTCTTACGGCAGTCCGTTGGCAGGGAAGAACGAGTTCCGATCTTGATGTGTTAACAATTGCCGAAAGAATTATGTCGCCGGATGTCGTGAATATGCTCGAATTAGGTGATTTTGGAATCTTGTGTGCGGGCCTGTTATTCGCGTTGCTCGCATTTCGTGAAGGCGCTCTCATCGATCCTTTCCCGGGGGCAAAGGCATTGAACTCGCGGCTATCAGAGTTAAAACAGGAATATGAACTAACGAGGATTTCTTGTCAGGACGATTTAAACGAACTTCAAGATGAGATCGCGGCGTATTTCGACGAAAATCTTGAAGAGCGATATAAAAATAAAGAAGAATTCTCTACAAACTGCAAGGATCTGGCTTTTTATGCACAGCAGTTCAGGATCGAAATAGGTAATATTCAAAATGAAATTGAGGAAATTCAGCGTCAATTCAAGTCCATCTATGTCAAGGCAAACGAAAAACCTAACTTTGAAATTGACGAAGTGTGGGAAGTTGATTTCACTCAATGGAAAATACAATTTAAGCAAGCGGGATACCCCGTTTTTGAAAATATGGACATTGAACATCTCGTTCAGGAGCAAGATGCAAAAGTAGCAGAGATGGAGAAATTCCTGACTGAGCTGGTCAGCGTCATTCTGTTTTTTAAAAATGAAGCCTACCGGGTAATCGAGGAAACCAAGCGGGACTGTAATGCTTTGTTTCTAGAAGAACCGCATCATCAACCCAGTGTTGCTGATATCAGTGGCCTTGAATTGACGAGCGTAAATTAGGAGAGTGATATGCGAAGATCTCGGACAAAAGTGACCAAAGTTAAAAAAAATAGAGGCGGTTTAAATTTAAGGATGCTGATATGGCTTATTCCGGTCATTACAATGATTGGCGCGCTTTTTTTTATGTTATATTTAAAACCGGTAGATCTTGGTGCCAATAACTGCTTGGCGGATAATGCCATTAACACGCACACAATGGTTTTGATTGATCAAACTGACCCATGGACCCCCTCACAAATTCAAAAGTTAAAGAATAATATGAACGACCTGGAAGGCAAATTGGAGCCCTTTGATAAATTAAGCCTGCTTTCCATCGACTCTGAATTTGGACTTGGTATTCAGACGCTATTTTCAAAATGTAAAATCGGTTTCGTTTCCATTTGGACGCAGTCACCGAAGAAGGTCGAGCAAACTGCTAAAGAAACGTTTGTTGATCCCCTTCACAAGGTTATTAACACCATACCCACTAATTCTGAGCCACAAGATTATTCGCCTATACTGGAGACAATTACGGGTTTAACAAGAATGAACAATTTCTGGGACCAGTCAAATAATAAGAGGTTGATTATATTTTCGGACATGATGCAAAATTCCAGACATCGGTGCATCAATCATTATAAACAATCAGATAAAGAGTTTACGTTGGTTCAAAATAAATCATGCTTTACTTCATTTAACAATAACCTCGATGATTTGGAGGTCATTGTTTACTATGTGAAAAACGAAGTTAGAACGACAAGTGGAAAAAAAACCAGTTTGTATCAAGATGCAGATCATATAGAGTTTTGGCATGATTATTTTGGTGCGATGGGAGCCCAGGTCTCGTTACTGGAATTTTGATAAATATACTAATTTGTCCACTCACTGCATATTAGAAACTTGCTTTAAAACGTTTTTGCACAATGTTGAAAGCTAACAAGATCTAGGGTAGGATTTTTCATTCAACTTGCAACGCGAACACCCAATGGGAGTATAGTTGATGTTTGATAAATTTTTGAGGGCACTGAGCCCGTTACTTGTAATCTCTGCAAATCTTTTCCTTATCTCTTGTTCGGAAGTTCAGGATACTCCCCAATCGATAGTAGCTGACAAGGTTCTAACTGGCGGCAAAATCTTTACAGTCAACGAAGCTGAACCCTGGGCCGAAGCGATTGCGGTTAAAGATGGCAGGATCATATTTGTTGGAAGTGATGCAGAAGCCGCAACTTTCTTAGGTCCTGAAACAAAGAGCGCCAATCTGGACGGGAGACTGGTGCTCCCAGGCCTTGTTGACGGCCATACACACCCCGGATTCGAACGAGTTGAACGCTATGTCACGCTTCCCGGCGAAACCCCCGAAGAATTTTTAACCGCCGTGCGAGAATATTCAGAGAGCAATCCTGGGGATGATATGATCCGGCTGTGTTGCTGGAATAATACCTGGTATGTTACTGGAAAAGAAGGACCTCATAAGGATGTTCTTGATACCTATGTATCGGACCGACCAGTATGGATCAACTCATCTTCATGGCATAGTTCATGGCTCAATTCAAAGGCTCTTGAAACAATTGGTGTAAACGACGATACACCCGATCCTCAGCCTGGTGTTGCGGTATATTACCGGGACGCAGCAGGGGAGCTTACCGGTTGGGTGAAGGAAGGGGCGGCCTGGCAGCATTTTGCAAAGCATTTCCCAGCGGATATCCAGGTTCATCAGCAAGGCATTGTTGAATTTCTGGATACCTTGATCGAACATGGTGTCACCACCGTTTATGACGGCGGTAATTTTGGATATGACGAGCAGGTTTATAGCTTTCTTTCAGAGCTTGATAAAAGTGGCACGCTCCCGGTTCGTTACGAGGGCACCTATCAGATATTTACCCCAGAAAGAAGGTTTCAGGCGATTTCAGAAATGAAGCGCCTGCAAAGCGCCTATGGGGGGGAGAGGCTAACATTTCGAACCATCAAGCTGTTTATGGACGGCATTAACGAAAACCGCACCGGCGCCATGCTTGAGCCCTTAAATGACGATCCGGATTATGTGGGCAATACCATGATGTCGGTGGAGGAGCTGAGAGATTTTCTCATTGTGCTGCATGCTGAAAAGCTTGATATCCATATCCACATTATTGGTGATATGGCCGCACGGCGTGTGTTCGACGGTGTTGAGGCGGCGAAGAAAATTGTTGGAGATGATTTCTATCCTCGCGTCACCGCAGCACATATTGAAATTGCAGATCCCGCAGATTACGGACGCTTTGCCGAACTTGATATCATCGCAAACTTTACACCGTGGTGGCACGGTGTGGATGTTGGCAATGTGGTTGACGCTGCCTTTGGCCCGGAGCGGGCAGCGCGGACTTATATTGCCAAGCCACTGTTTGATAGTGGTGCACTGGTTACCTTTTCCAGTGATGACTGGAACAATATGGATGTGCTTACGCCTTTCCTGGGAATGCAGGTGGCCCATAACAGGCAATATCCAAGGGAATGGATGAGTGCAGATGAAGACCCGACCGCCATTAGGCCGCCGGAGTCTGAAAAGCTGGATTTGGAACTGATGGTAAAAGGTTATACCATCAATGGCGCTCACCAGTTTAGGCTGGAAGAAGAAATCGGCACCATTGAAGTCGGTAAAAGCGCGGATCTGGTCGTTCTGGACGAAAATATTTTTGAAATGGACCGTTACGCCATTTACAAGGTCAAGCCATTAGTGGTCATGATGGAAGGAGAGCTCGTGAAAGGAAAATTGCCATGAAAAAACTAACTACATTCGTCGTGTCGTTATTGTTTGCGCATCCTAGCTTTAGTGCAGATTATTCCATGATAAGCGGCCTCGACGAGATAGGTGACACAAATATTCATGACATTCTGCGGCACCCTGAAGGGGGATATTGGATTGCAACGCGTGATACAGGTGTACATTTGTGGCTGGATGGAAACTTGGTTAAATCTTACTCCGAAGATGACGGCTTGGCCGCAAATGGCGTACTGGATCTGGAATATGATCATCAAGGACAACTTTGGGCTGTTGGGGGACGTGGTGCCTCCTATTTTGATGGAATAAACTGGAACAAGAAAGATAGCTTCGGTGATTTTTCGACCAATGTGGTGTTTAACCAGTCCATCACAGAAAATGGCCGAATGCTACTCGGCGCAAACGGGGGTGCCATCATTGTTGGGTCGGATGGCGGGCACAAGTTAATCACCGTGGATGAAGGTCTTCCCGGTAAAGTCGTGCATGATTTTATCGAATGGCCTGGTGTAGGCTACCTGGTGGCGACACGAAATGGGGGATTGGGGTTGCTTGGAAAACATGGTCCTAAAGCCTTTTTCACGGATATGAATATTCGGTCGCTGCTGCCAGGTGCTAAAGGAACAATTTGGGCGGGAACTGGCGCAGATGGTATTTTGGAGATTAACGCGGACGAGGTGGTTCAGCATGCACCCGATCAAAGCTGGCAACCTGTTTACATGGATGATGAAGGCAAACTGTTCAGTCGAAGCGATAGTGGTGGATTGCTGGTGCGCTGTGACGGCCGCTGGTTTGTCGTAAAGGACAGTTTGTTTCCTACGAACAACAACATTGTTCATTCAGTCGCAAGTACGGAAAATGGGGACGTGCTGATCGGCCTAAAAGGCAAGGTAATTAAGCTCAGCGAAGCTGAATTAAACAGCAGTCTTATACCGGTTGAACTTGAAATGGCTATTTACGAAAAACTGGTGCCCCCACACGGACTCGAACCGCGGACCTACTGATTACAAATCAGTTGCTCTACCAACTGAGCTATAGGGGCTTCCAGAGGAATGCATTCATCAAATGTTGATGCCAAAATTCGACGAAGTAGGCGCAAACTAGTGATCTTTTATTTTAAAATCAAGCGTTATTTTTACCCGGCCTACCGATTTTTTTATTTTGCTGAAAATTCGTAAAGCGCGACCGCCGCTGCGTTTGAAACATTAAGGCTTTCCACAGTGCGGCTAATTGGTAGCTTCACAAGTGCATCTGAGTGATCAGCGGTGCCTTTTCGAATGCCTTTTCCTTCCGCGCCCATGATGAGCGCGATATTATTTCCAAAGTCCGCATCGCGAATGTCTTGATCCGCATATCCATCCAGGCCAATGCGCCAGTATCCCATTTCGGCGAGTTGGTCCAGCGCGCGACTTAAGTTAGTCACACGAACCCAGGGAAGAGCCTCTAGCGCTCCAGAGGCCGATTTTGCGAGAACGCCGGATTCAGGTGGAGCGTGTCGGTCAGTCGTAATTATTGCTTTGGCACCAAACGCGGCAGCGCTTCTGATAATGGCGCCAACGTTATGGGGATCTGTTACCTGATCAAGCAAAAGGACCAAGTTTTTCTGATCCGGGATCACGGCGCAGCATTCATCCATATGAGCATCGGGAAGGGGAGCCGTAAGGAGCGCGATCCCCTGGTGTACGGAGTCGTCCGGTAAATTCTTTTCAAACTGTTCGATGGGCGCGATTTCCGGATTTAGTGCGCGCGCATTTAAATGAATATCTGTAAGGGCGCGTTCATATTGATCATGGCTTCTTTTGGTAATCATGAGGCGTTTAATTTTGCGCATCGGATTTTCAAGCGCCGCAAGCACAGCATGCTTTCCATAAAGCCATAGTCCGTTGGGTGGCGCGGAAATATTTTTTGCCTTATGCTGTCCTTGCGAAGGCGAATTTTTTGCGCGTTTTTTTGGGGCTGATTTTTTATTTTTATTTCTGCTCATAGCTCCTGCTATAAGCTAGTCTAACTTCTGGTGCAACCGCTTTAATTCTTTATGTTTTTGCGGGAAATTTAAAACTTTCGTGTCTTCGAAGTGAAATAGTTGAAAAATTACGTTGACAATGCAGAATAAATGTCCATATTGCGGCTTCAAGTTGCCTGCATTTGTTGGCGACTGAAGCCCTGTTTTGTGGAGGGGTGGCCGAGTGGTTAAAGGCACCAGACTGTAAATCTGGCCGCGTAGCGTACACAGGTTCGAATCCTGTCCCCTCCACCATTTTCCAAGACTTTGTGAGAAGATACAAAGTCAGAAGTGGATTTAAAGCCGGGCGGAGCGGAGCTTATGTGCGGGCGTAGCATAATGGTAATGCAGCAGCCTTCCAAGCTGAATACGAGGGTTCGATTCCCTTCGCCCGCTCCAAAATTTAATGCGGTGGATGTGCGAAATCGCCATGCACTGATGTGTTTAATTAAGGGATGATGGAAAGCCCTTTAAAATAGAACTTAGGTAAGAGAAGATGGCTAAAGAAAAATTTGAACGCAATAAGCCGCATTGTAACGTAGGTACAATCGGCCACGTTGACCACGGTAAGACGACCCTTACT
>JANQJN010000170.1 GCA_028281625.1 Emcibacteraceae bacterium
CTGCCTCTCTTACCAATTTGCAAGTCGTCGGTGAAAGTCCTTATCGAAGCGAAAATGCCTTTGGTGTGAGGTCCGATTTACCTTTGCTGGCGAGCGCAATGCAAAAAGCCCTTCGCTCTATTCCTGAACAGCAAAAAGCGGAAATAGACCGCCGCTGGATTGGTCTTCAGGCGAAAGGCCAGATTGATTATAAACTGGTCTGGCAAATCGTAATTGCTTCTACGGCAATTATTCTGTTTTTCGTTTATTCAAATCACAAGTTACAGGAATCCCGCCGCCGCGCGGAAGCGGCGAATGACGCAAAATCAAACTTTCTTGCAAATATGAGCCATGAAATCAGAACGCCACTTAATGCCATAATGGGTTTTTCCGATGCCATGTTAAATGGCCTAGGTGGCGAAATTAACAATCCAAAACATCGCGAATACCTGCGGGACATTAAAGGCAGCGGAGAGCATCTTGCAACTGTGATAAAGGATATCCTGGATCTTTCAAAAATTGAAAGTGGTAAATGGGTACTACAAGAAGAATGCTTCCTTCTTAATCGTTGCGTTGAAGACGCGTTAAAAATTGTCCGCCCGCAGGCAAAAGGCAAACATATCGAAATTGATGTCGATATCAAAAACCAAACCAAGGTTATGGGTGATGGTCATGCTCTGCGGCGCGCAATCATCAATTTGCTAACGAACGCGATTAAATTTACGAGCAAAAATGGCCACGTAAGATGCAGTTTACTTCATGAAAATAACGGCGGTATTCGTATTGAGATTGCAGATAACGGCATCGGAATTCCAGCGGACCGTCTTGAAGATGTGCTAAATCCCTTCGAGCAAAGTCACAGAGATCATCAATTGAATGAAGAAGGCACGGGCCTTGGACTTCCTATCGTTAAAAACTTGGTGGAACTACACGGCGGGACATTCAAACTGGAAAGCGAAGTTGGTGCGGGCACAAAAGCAAGCATTCACCTTCCGCAAAGTCGAATGGTCGCATGATCACATATGCTTTTCATAATGCACAAATCCGCTTAGATCAGCGATACGGTCATATAGAAGCCTTGCAGTTTTGTTATGATCCTGAGTAATCCAATATACTTCTGGACAACCATGACCACGAGCAGCTTCATAAACAGCTTCAATGAGCGCGCGGCCAAGACCTGTTCCCCGCACGGAAGGATCCGCATATAAATCTTGCAAATAACACGTATCATTGATCGCCCAATTGGTGCGGTGAAAAATGTAGTGAACAAAACCAACCAATTTTCCGTCAATATATGCCCCAAGCGCAACTATGGGTTCCCGGACATCATGAAAACGGCGCCAGTTATTTTCAGATACTTCATCCGGTAAACTTGCTTCATAAAAGGTCAGATACCCCTGCCAAAGCGGATACCAGTCATCATATTCTGCTTCACTGATTGTTTTAACTTCAACGCTCATCAAAACTCCCCTTCCTAACCGTTCCTAAAACTATAACCATAGCCATTTATTGCTGGAACGCCACCCAAATGCGCATAAAGAATTTTACTTCCCGATGGAAAATACCCTTTTTTAACGAGATCCATCAAACCTTGCATGGATTTTCCCTCATAAACAGGATCCGTCATCATGCCCTCTAGGCGCGCGCATACGCGGATTGCTTCTTTTGTTTCTTCGGAAGGCACACCGTAATAAGGATAGGCATAGTCTTCAATCAAGACAACATCATCTTCGTTAAGTTCCTGTCCTAATTCCACAAGTTCCGCTGTATTTCTTGCAATTTCAAGCACCTGCGCTTTTGTTTGTTCCGGTGTTCCACTAGCATCTATACCAACCACATTGCGGCCACGACCGTCAGCAGCAAAGCCTACCAGCATTCCGGCATGGGTGGACCCGGTAACCGTACATACAATTATATAGTCAAACTTTACTCCCATCATTTTTTCTTGGGCGCGTACTTCCTCAGCAAAACCAACATACCCTAACCCACCATATTTATGGACCGACGCACCTGCCGGTATAGCGTAGGGTATTCCGCCATTATTGCGCACATCCTCAATGGCGCTTTCCCAACTTTCACGAATACCAATATCAAATCCTTCATCGACCATTTGCACATCAGCACCCATAACACGGCTAAGTAGGATATTTCCGACCCGATCGTATACAGCATCTTCATGGGGCACCCAACTTTCCTGCACAAGGCGGCACTTAAATCCGATTTTTGCCGCGGTCGCCGCGACAAGACGCGTATGATTTGATTGAACTCCACCGATCGAAACCAATGTGTCAGCGCCAGACGCAATAGCGTCTGGGACTATGTATTCAAGTTTGCGTAGCTTATTGCCGCCAAAAGCAAGGCCAGAATTGCAATCTTCACGCTTAGCATAAATTTCCACATCTCCACCAAGATGTTCGGTAAGACTTTGCAGCTTTTCGATATGGGTTGGTCCAAAGGTTAAAGGATAGCGTTCAAATTTATTGAGTTGGGTCAGCATTCTTGTTTCCTCAAGTTTGTTTATCTACCCAGATGATATCAAACACAACATGAAATGTGCTTTCTAAATTATTGCTCAAATTTCCCAATATTGACAATTTATGCGCATAAATTTTATATTTTCACTCTAATTCTGATAAATAAGTGAAAGATTCTTTCATGGAACAAAATTTAGATAAGACTGACATGGCGATTCTTCGACATTTACAGAAAGATGGGCGCCTTAGTAACGCTGATCTGGCAGAACGTGTACATGTATCCCCTGCTACCTGCCATCGTCGTACAGAACGATTGCTGAAGGAAGGTTATATTTCAAACATACGGGCTACCATCGATCCCGAATTGGTTGGTCATGGCGCACTGGTAATGGTCGGTGTTGTCTTGGACCGATCCACAAAAGAAAGCTTCCGTGACTTTGAACAAGCTATAAAAAAATTCTCCTTCGTGCTCGATTGCCATCTAACGGCCGGTGACTTCGACTATCTTCTTAAAATACGGGTGAAAGATCTAAAGGATTTCAGCAAAAAACATGGTGACCGCCTGCTAGGACTACCAGGTGTTCGCCAAACCCGAACCTTTTTTGTAATGAAGGAAGTGATCGACAACGCACCGCTTGACTTCTAAAACAAATCTAACTCTCTTCCATTGCCCACCTAAATTCTTCGGTCGTCAAATCAAAGCGAAAGCAAAGGATGGAAATCCTTCGCCCCTGATCAAAATCAGTTGCGCCAGCTGGAACTTGTTGTTCACGCTCTGTCTGTCGCTCAAGACTATCAAGATCCGCGCACGCCGAAATCATGATGCTCATGCTTGCAGCGAGCAGTGCTTTCCAGCCCGGACCAATAATGCTCTGACATATATCGCTCCTATGTTCAACTTGTTGGTCCATAGGGATCACCATATTTAGCATAAATACCATCGCCATCAGTGCAGTAAGGACCATGGCTCAAGCAAGTATAATGAATATTACGGTTTCCATAGTCATCCTGAAATCCGACCTCCACATGGTTAGTCGCTGTTTTGTCTAACTGCCCAATGTTGCAAGCCGTAAGACTGATTATACAAGCACCAACTGCTATCAGTTCAATCATTTTTCCCGTTAAGGGTGACTTTTTATTTTGATCTTCAAAAAGCTCAGGTTGTTCTTTTCTGATTTCCATTTTTCGTTTTCCTAAACAGTGTTAATTGTCGGCTAATCGCCATTTCGTTCAATGATTACAGATTAGAATAAAGCGGGTAGTCCTGCTTGAGCGATAGTTGGATAGTGTCTGAAAAATGCTTGTATTAATGTGGGGGAAACATGAGTAAGCCCGGAAAACATGAGGAATTCCGGGCTTCTCAAATTAGCGGAATACTTTTTCTCTAATGCGGTTCCTTACAAATGCTCCTTAAGGAACCTGCCCATTTCTTCAAGAAATTGCACGCGGTGAACTTCTTTACTTAAGAAGTGATCTCCATCTTCCCATTCAATATACTTTATGTCTTTTCCGGCATTTTTCATATTGCGATGGAAAAAACGACTATGATCAATTTCTACGCTTCGATCATATTCACCATGCAAAACAAGTACGGGAACACTGATGTCCTCTGCATTTAACGATGGTGATTTTTCTTCCAATGTGTAATCGTCGCTGGCAATATAATTGTAATAATAACTGTTTCGCCACACTTCCTTTAGCATGTAATCAAGATTTGTGACAGGAGCAAAAGCAACCGAACATTTATAGATCGATGGATCATCCAAAACTGCCTGTAATGCAGCATATCCACCATAACTACCACCAACTATGCACATTCGATCAGGATCACTATACCCCTGCTCTATCATCCACTTGGCGCCGTCGTTTATATCTTCAATCATCTTTCCGCCCCACTCGCTAAATCCCATTCGGATATAGTCGTCGCCATATCCAGTGGAGCCACGATAGTTCATCTGAAGGACTGCATATCCTTGTGAAGTCAAAAATTGAACCCAATAGTCGAACTGCCAATTATCACGAGCCATAGGACCACCATGGGGCATTATAATTGTGGGAAGCAATTTTGGATCTTCTCCCTTAGGTAATGACAAGTAACCAGGAATTTCCAATTCATCTCTCGCCTTATAAGTAATAGGCGTCATTTCTGAAAGATTTGCTACTTCTACATTAGCATAATTAAACCCCAGCATTTCCATTTTGCGATTTGCCTTGTCAAATACGTAATATGTGCCCGGTTCAGTAGGAGACGTTGTTTCAAACACGATGGTGTTTTTGTCTTCGGTTTCCCCATGAAAATTTATTGAGGTACCAGGAAAAGTCCTTTTAAGTAACTCAAGCGTGGCTTGTTTCTCTTCATCAAAGTAAGCGATCCTGGGTTGTTTATCATACCAGATATAAAGCTCCGGCTCGTCATGTTCGTCAACATAAATACTGGTAATATCATAACCATCTACACTTGCTATTTTGTCGATAAATTGTTTTGTGTTGACATCAAACGTGTAGGCGGCTTTGCGACCTGTTTCGTCCTTTGCGGTGACATAAATAATATTCGGATCCTTCGAAAACCCTTCAAATTCAAATGGGGGGAAGCCTTTCTTCAAATCAATGTCAAACAATGTTTCCCAACGATCATCTTTTGATTTACGATAATGCGAAACATATCTTGTCCGCAAAGCACCTCTTCGATCTGAAGCACCGTCACCGTAGCGTACAACATGATTTGCATCTGTTGCCCAACTGGCTATATGACGGTTTCCCCGGATCACCAGTACAGGATTTCTCGTTTTTGTAATGTCTACCTTATAAACCCCATAGTCACCCCGCTCTCTAATATCGAGGGAGACTAGAATATGGTTAGGGTCCTCTTTCATTAAATCGACAACAATATCCTGTATTTGTGTTTGACGACTACGTTTGTCATTTCCTTTGATGGGATTTACCGGATCATCCCCTTTCCAATCCATAGAAATTAAACGCGTTTCGTATGTTCCCCAAGTTGCCAAACCCATAAATTGGTCAGTATAAGGAAATCTGATACTGGCAAGAATTCGATCATTCGAAGCCCACATGGCCCAATTGAACTCCTGATTTTCAAGAGGAGGGATGCCATTGGGTGGCGCATCTGGATCAATAAGGGAGCGGGTAACAAGAATTTTACGCCCCTGATAGTTTTGCATCATCAAAAGTTTAGTCCCATCAGGTGAAATATCCACGCTTTGAATTTCCGGCAGCTGTCCAAAGGCTTTAGCCAGTATTGCTATATCTTCCTGCGCATAGGTAGAACTATTAACTGAAAAAAACGATGTGACTATAAAAAGTATAAGCTTTTTCATTGAAACCCCCTCTCAATTGTCCCCACAAAAAGCCAAATCCTTAATATCACAAGAATTATGGTAAATAAACAGAAATCCCCATACCCACAAGCTGTGCGAATATGGGGGAAAATACCTATATCAGTTGAGTTTTCTTTCCTGATCGATCAGCGCTCGTTTACGATCAAGCCCCCATCTAAAACCCCCGAGCGAGCCATCACCACGGAGTATCCGGTGACAGGGAACGAGAACACCAATATTATTTTTCGCATTTGCCGATGCCACAGCGCGTACGGACTTGGGGATACCCATACGTTCGGCTTGTTCCTTATAGGAAAGCACTTCACCAGGCTTCACACTCATCAGGAAGCGCCAGACTTTAATTTGAAATGCTGTGCCATTTAGGTGAAGCGGAATATCTGGCCTTCTGGCACCGTGGCTGACATGTCTCTCAAAGGCTTCAATCCATTCATTAAGGGCATCATCGCTGCTCGCTGGTGTTTCAGAAAAATCCGCATTGGGATATTCATCTTTAAGCTGAGCTTCAAGCTCTTCGCGAGTGTCGCCAAAATGGATCATGCACACACCGCGGTCCGTGGCTGCCATGATTATGAGCCCCAATGAGCACTCACGTATTGCGTAGGATATTTGCTCGTCCTTGCCCCCTGCCCGGTACGCGGCAGGTGTCATACCGATCCGACCGTCAATTTGCTCATAAATGCGGCTCGAAGATCCATATCCTGCTTCATACAAAGCACCGGAGATATCGTCTCCTTCCTTAAGCGCGGATTTAAATTTCTTTAAGCGAAGTCCGTTCTGATACTCCTTAGGACTGACACCATAAGCTGCTTTAAACTTACGTTGGATATGATGCGGGCTTAGACCGGAAACGTCCGCCAGCGTATCAAGCGTAATTTTTCCATCTGCATGATTTTCGATATATTCTGCAACTTTAGAAAGACTGTTAATATCGCGAGGATTACATTTCTTGCAAGGACGTAAGGATTGTCCCTCTGCTTCCTCCGGAGTATCAAACAGGCGCATATTGTCCCTCAGTGCCGGGCGGGACGGACAGCTTGGTTTACAATATACACCTGTGGTGATGACACCATAGTAAAACTTACCGTCATAGGACGGGTCGCGGTTTTCAATCGCTTGCCAATATTCTTGTTCAGACATTTTAAATGCTCCGTATTAATTGATAATAGGTGCATTTTAGCGACCACGCAAAATCAATCGCTCCGATAGTTGCGGTTTTATAAAACATTGACAACATGGACGTCCCATCCTAAAACCAGTTTCGGTTCGGAAAGCCAGCCGCTCGCGAGCGAAAGCTTACGGTGAATTTTCCTTTTACGAATGATGTTGATCCATTTTGGACTTCACAGTAATGCGGGCCCCTGTCGATATCGTCCAGTTTGATGGAGATAACAATGAATACGCAAGACCTTAAAGCACAGGCAAAACGCCTGCGCACATATTTAGCTACTAAAAATATTGACCTAAATCATAGTGCTTCCCTGGAGGCCGTTGCCGCGCAATACGGCTACCGCGACTGGAATACTCTGTCTGCCAAAGCGGCAAGCACCAAGTGGCCAGCGGCCGGTGACCGGGTAAAGGGCACCTACCTTGGCCATAATTTTACCGGTGTCGTGAAATCGGTACATATCACCAAGAATGCAAACATCCGTCGCTATCACTTCCAATTTGATGAAGCAATTGATGTGGTGACGTCCGAACATTTCAGCAATTTTAGAAAATACGTAAGGGCTGATTTAAACGCCAATCTCCAAAGCGTGGATACCAAGGGCGCGCTGGATAAATTGCTTGTATTGACATAGTACGAATAGTCACTCCCGCCATGTCGGGAGTGACTATCTTTATTGTTTAGCGTTCATAGGTCACTTTACCCCCAACGATGGTCATAACGGTTTCACTTTCCATCACTTCGATCGGCTCGATCTGCATCCAGTCCTTGTCAAACACACTGAAGTCGGCCTTTTTACCTACTTCTATGGATCCCGTAACATCATCACGAAAGGCTGCGTGCGCCGCCCAGAGGGTCATGGTCTTAAGGGCCTGCTCGTGACTTATCCGTTCGTCGATGTGCCAGTCATCTGTATAACTGCCATCGAAATTGGTCCTCTGCACAAGCGAGAAAAATTCTTCTCGCGGATCGCCACGTTCGACCGGTGCGTCTGTCCCGGCACTAAAACGAATGCCCTGATCAATGAACGATTTCCAGCGGTAAGCGTATTTTAGACGTCGTGAGCCAATCCGCGCAGGTGCAAAATTCATATCTCCCTTAACAGTGGAGGCCTCCACCACAGCAATAATGTCCAGTTCTTTGTAGCGTTTTTGATCATCTGGATGAGTGATCTGCGCATGTTCAATACGCCAGCGCGGATCAGGATCCACACGATCCTCAGGCGGAACAGCATTTAAGGCTTCCTCGTAAAGATCAAGTGTAAAACGATTGGCATAGTCACCGATCGCGTGAGTTTCAATTTGAATCCCTTTTTTTAAGGCGTCGATAAAAACGGGCAAGGCTTCTTCACGGTTAATTAGCTGTAATCCAGAAGTGTCTGCGTCATCATATGGCTCAAGCATGGCAGCACCGCGACTACCCAAGGCACCATCGGACATAAATTTTATCATTTTAAGATCAAGCATATAATCCGAGGACAGTTCCCGGCCAAGATCGATCAATCTGTAAGCATCTTCACCCATGAACATGGAATAATACATACGGGTATTCAGAGTCCCTTCCGCGTGCATTTCTTTTAAAATATCGTAATCTGCGTAAGATCCTCCCGCCTGCTGCACCTGGGTCCAGCCCATGCGCGCCATAAAATCGATACCAGCCTGGATTGACCGTTTATCCTGTTCCCGTGTTGGGGTTGGAATATGGTCTCGGATCAGCGCCATAGCGTTATCCACAAACATGCCCGTGGGTTCACCATTTTCATCTTTTAATATCTGACCGCCATCCGGATCTGGCGTATCGCGGGTAACACCGGCGATTTCCATGGCTTTGCTGTTTGCGACAATTGAATGCTCATCTGCCCGATTAGCCACCACAGGCGTGTTCGGGCTAAACGGGTCAAGATCGTGGCGGGTCAGGAAGCGTTGATCGGTCCAGTTATTTTCGATCCAGCCTACTCCAACCACCCATTCGCCTTCCGGGGTGGCTTCCACTCGCTCACGGATTTTTGCCACCGTTTCATCAAGTTCGTTTATCCCTTGAAGATTAAGTCCAAGTTCCCTCTGACCAATCCACTTGATGTGAACATGGGCATCATTAAAGCCCGGATACACTGTATTGCCGTCAAGATCAATAATCTGTGTATCCTTTCCTAAATATGCTTCCATGTCCGCTTGGGATCCGACAAAAACGATTTCATCACCGCGGACCGCGACTGCTTCGGCGGTCCACATATCATCATTAGCGGTATATATGGTTCCACCATGAATGACCATGTCAGCAGCTTCAGGACCGGTCGTTTCCCGCTCCTGAGTGCAGGAAGCCAAAAACGCTACAATGCCAAAAAAAGCGAGGATTTTTCCTTTCATCATTCTTTCTCGTAAGTAATTTTACCGCCAACAATGGTCATCAGATTTTCTGAAGTCAGGATCTCTGCCTCAGGGATTGTCATCCAATCGCTATCCAAAATGGTAAAGTCCGCATATTTACCCACTTCGACGGAACCACGCTTGTCTTCCTGAAATGCGCCATGGGCAGGCCAGATGGTAAACATCTTTAACGCGGTTTCGCGGCTTACAGCAAGTTCCGGATGCCAGCCCTCCTCGCTTGTGCCGTCAAGGCGTTTACGGGCGACAGCCGCATAAAATTCAATCCTTGGATCGCCCATTTCCACCGGTGCGTCTGATCCGCCCAGGATCATAAGCCCAAGATCGACCAGTGACTGCCACGGGTAGGAATATGCGAGCCGCTCCGGCCCAAGACGCGCAGGTGCGAAGTTAAGGTCTCCAATTCCATGACTTGGCTGCATGGAAGGAATAACACCGAGCGTTACAAAGCGCTCCTGATCCACCGCAGGAATGATCTGCGCATGTTCAAGCCGCCACCGCGGATTGGCAACAGCCCGTTCTTCAACGGGAACATCATTAAAGGCTTCCTCATACCAATCAAGAAGTGATCTTACCGCACGGTCACCGATGGTATGGGTTTCCACCTGGATACCTTTCCTGAGCGCTTCACGCAGGATCGGCTCAAGCTCTTCTTTTGTTGTGCGGTTCATAAAACCATTATGGCTCGCGTCTTCATAATCTGCGAGAAGTGCTGCACCACGGGAACCCAGAGTTCCATCAATATAAACTTTAATACCGCGAAGATCGAACATATCATCATCGGTGACTTCTCTTCCCCGCTCGAGAATTGTCCAGGCTTCACCCACGTTGGCCGCCGCATAAATACGGGTTGACATTTTACCTTCCGCGTGGATTTCCTTCATGATTTCAATATTTTCGTAAGGCATTCCCGCGTCTTGGGTGTTAGTCCAGCCGAGCTTGGCATTTTCATACATCCCTTGGATCAGACTGTGTTTTTTATATTCCCGTGTTTCGGGCGGAATGATTTCACGGAATATATTCATCGCAGTTGCCAGCACATAACCGTTTGGCGTACCGTCCGCATCACGTTCGAATTTTCCACCTTCAGGATCTGGAGTATCTTTGGTTACACCCGCAAGCTCAAGCGCCTTACTGTTTACTAGCGCACTGACCCCGTCGGCACGCGGCATAAACAGCGGCTTGTTCTGAGTAAAAGGATCAACATCATGTTTGGTAAGCCAACGCTGTTCATCGGTCCATTGCCGTTCGATCCAGCCGCGGCCCTGCACCCAATCGCCTTCGGCAACATTAGCATCCGCGAAGGCCTTGATCGCTTCAACTGTTTCAGCGAGCGTTCCAATCCCAAACAGGGATAGCGTTTTAGGGCGCCTGCCAACCCCTTCCACATGTTGGTGACTGTCGGTAAGACCCGCATAAACAAACTTGCCGGACATATCCATTATGTTCGCATCGCCGCACATATATTTTTCGGCGCCCGCATTGTCACCTACGTAAATAATTTTATCGCCAAGTGTCGCTACCGCTTCCGCAGTCCACATATTATCATTGGCGGTGTAAATGGTAGTGTGGTGGATAACCATGTCCGCTGCTTCACAGGCTGCTTCATTCTGAGCCATGCCTGCGTTGTCCTGTGTTTCCGAACATGCAGCAAGCACCATAGCTGCAGCACCAATCATCAAACTATTTTTTAAATACAATTTTTCCTCCTACAATTGTCATCTGGTTTTCAACTCCGGGAATTTCTTCTACCGGGATGGTCATTATATCTTTGTCAAATATAGTAAAATCGGCAAGGTAGCCTGGTTTCACCATGCCTTTAATATCTTCCTGGAACGCACCATACGCTGGCCAGACCGTAAACATTTTAAGGGCTTCTTCTCGACTTACGGCAAGATCAGGATTCCACCCTACTGTACTAAAACCGTTTAAGTCCATTCGCGCCACCGCAGCATAAAATTCAATGCGCGGATCACCGCGCTCAGCGGGCGCATCCGTGCCACCGATAACAATATTACCGTGATCGATCATGGTCCGCCAGGCATAAGCGCCTTTTAAGCGTTCAAGCCCCACCCGTTCTTCAGCGTAATGAAGATCGCCAATGGCATGGCTTGGTTGCATCGACGGCAGTATTCCAATTTCCTTAAATCTTGGAAAATCGGCGGGATCCATTAGCTGGGCATGTTCCATTCTCCAACGCGGTTCCGCGCGACCACGCTCCCGGACAGGCACTTCATTAAGTGCTTGTTCGTACCAATCAAGAATAAGCCGGTTTGCCTTGTCACCAATGGCGTGCGTTTGAATTTGAAACCCTGCCCGTAATGCATCAACCATGGTGGGATACAAGTCTTCCCGTTCAAAAGATATAAAGCCCGCGTGATCGGCATCATCATAGTTTCGCAACAGCGCTGCGCTTCGCGAACCGAGCGTGCCATCAATGTAAAGTTTGATCGCGGCAAGCTGGAACATATTGTCCCCGCTATCGTAGGGGCCGGCAGAAAGCCATTCATCGCGAAAACGAATATTCGCTGATGCAAAAATCCGGTGCTTAAGTTTACCATCTGCGTGGAGTTCCTTGATCATCGCAGTATCCCTGTCAAACTGCGCGCTATCGTGAATGGCGGTCCAGCCATGTTTAACATTCCAGTCCATGCCTTTTTCAATGCTTTCTTTTAAGAAAACAAGATCATCGCCTGTGGGCAGTAGTGGCTCAAAAATCGCCATTGCTTCTCCCACCAGATATCCAGTGGGTTCACCGTTTTCATCTCGTTCAAACGCACCGCCAAAGGGATCGGGCGTGTCTCTAGTAATTCCGGCGAGCGCCAGCGCCGCCGAATTGGCAAGAGCCGAGCTGTTATCAGATCTTGGGATATAAAGTGGCTTATTTTCAGTAAAAAGATCCACATCATGTTTATTCAGGAACCGTTTCTCATCAGACCAGTCCCGCTCAATCCAGCCAGAGCCCAGCACCCACTGCCCATCTGGAACGTCATCGGCCCAGGCTCGGATAACCTCTACGGTTTCAGCGAGCGACCCTAGCCCGCCAAGATCCACAGTCATTTCACGTGTCCCCATACGAGCCAGATGCTGATGGCCATCTGTTAACCCTGCGTAGACATATTTTCCATCCATATCAAGGACTTGTGCATCGCCGCACATGTAGATTTCTGCACCTTGATTATTCCCCACATAAACAATCAATCCATCTTTACTCGCCGCCGCTTCTGCGGTCCAGTTGTCGTCATCAGCGGTATAAATTGTTGTATTATGGATCACCAGATTAGCGGCGAGGCATTCATCCGCCACCCTTTCCGGCGCATCACATGCTATCAAACATATTGGAGCGGCAAAGAGTACCACTTTCCTGAAATTCAATTATCCCGCCTTCTCTTGTGTCGTCGCAACATACGGATAGCAGACTGCGACGTTATATTATTTTATGGCTAAAACTGTAGGAAGGAATGGACAAACATGCAAGTACAAACTAAAGCGCTTAAAGAACTTCTCGAAAATGGTTTTACCGTTGTTCCCAATGTTCTCAGTAAAAGCAGCTGCGACCAACTCATAGCACTTTATGACGATGAAATTTATAGAAGTGTCATCAACATGAAGCGCTATAATTTTGGCTGCGGAGAGTATAAATATTATTCTTATCCATTGCCAAAATTGATCAGAAAACTGAGGTGTTATTTTTATGATAATCTAAGACCCGTGGCAGAAGAATGGGCAACAAGGACCAATCACGAAGGTCACTATCCCAAGTCACACGATGAGTATTTGCAAATTTGCCATGATCATGAGCAGCACCGTCCCACCCCACTGATCCTTAAATATGGCAAAGGTGACTTTAACACCCTGCATCAGGATCTCTACGGTGACATTCACTTTCCTTATCAAGCAGCAATAATGCTATCTGATCGATCCGACTATACAGGAGGAGAGTTTACACTTGTAGAACAGCGCCCACGCATGCAATCGGTCGCTCATGTGCTTACACCGCAAAAGGGTGATGCGATTATTTTTGCGGTAAATGAATTTCCCAAAACTGGTAAGCGCGGTTATTATAAAGCCAAGCTCCGTCATGGCGTCAGTGTGGTACGGAGCGGAAGTCGTTATACCTTAGGAATAATTATGCACGATGCAAGGTGATCTTTTAACTATCATCACTCCCGAGATGGAAGAACTGGCCCCTGGCATCTTCCTGTTTCGCAAATATGTGGACGAAGCACTTTTTTATAATGTGGTGAAGGCCGCGGTTGCCCAAATTCCCTTTCGTCATATGGTAACCCCTGGTGGAAAGCGCATCAATGTTGCCGGGATTAGTATGGGCGACTGTGGCTGGTATTCTGACCGGCGCGGTTACAGATATGAGCTCAAAGACCCTATAACAGGTAAAAGTTGGCCGCCCATCCCCGGTGACATCAGCCAAATCATCACAGTAGCTGCAGCAAAGGCAGGTTTTCCAAACTTTATCCCCGATAGTTGCTTTATAAATAAATATGAACCCGGCGTCCGCCTCACCGCGCATATCGACCAGGATGAGGTGGATTTTGACCAACCCATCGTATCAGTATCACTTGGCGCATCCGCTATTTTCCAGGTATTTGGCGAAAAACGAGGCGGCAAGGCCTTTAATATACCGCTTCATTCGGGGGACCTCTTAATTTTTGGCGGTCCGGCCCGGCGCGTCTATCACGGTGTCAAAAAACTTGAGGAACAAAATCATCCACTGACCGGAAATCTCCGTATTAATCTCACATTCAGGAAGGCTCTTTAATAAAAGCTTAGTCATATTTTAAACATCTTTTAACGGTCCTATGTAACCCTGAATGAATGAACGCTGGAGAACACGTGAAAAAAGGAATTATCAGTCTAACCGCGGCACTGGTCGCAACAATTTCCTTCGCACATGCTAATGAAAAGGACGCTGCTCCACAAATTACATCTGCGGGTGAGCAAGACGATGAAGGCAGATGGAATTTTCGCGACTTTTTGCTTGATGAAAACGGCAAATGGTCTGTTGGGATTGGCACTGTTGTTCAAAACTCACCTTTTCGTGGCGAAAAGATATCTGCAACCCCAATCCCCGTAATTGATTACTCAAGCAAAAACCTGTTCATCAGAGGTCTTCGTGCAGGCTACCATTTTAAAAAAGTTGAAAATCCGCGTGTTGGCGGTTTTTTCTTTGATGGATTTTTTAGCCCCCGCTTTAGACCAGGTGAAAGTCGAAAAAATGTCTCACTGGATTTCGGGCTCGCCGCGGGTTACCAGGCCCCAATGGGTTCCGTGACTTTCAGTTTCCAGCCGGATATCGTGGGTGGTGGCGGTGGAACGGAACTTGCGGCGGAATATGCTTTCACGTTTGTAACCCAGGACAGAAAACACTTGTTAATTCCAGCAATTAAGGCCACCTGGCAGAGCCGAGAACTAGCGGAATATCTCTGGGGTATTGATGAGGAAACTTACCTGAAAACGCTAGCCAATCCCGAGGAAACGGTGCTTGAGCCCTATATGATGGGGCAAAGTGTTCTAAACTTGTCCGCAGCCATGACCCACGTTTATCGAATTGATGATAATTGGAACACAATGGCACTTGCCAAGGTCACCGCATTGGATAATGACATAACAAATAACCCGGCGATCGAGCGACAATTCGATTACAGTTTTATTTTTGGATTTGCTTACACTTTTTAATACCGAAAACTTTAGTGCAAGTCGTTTTCAAGACCTAAAGCATTGAGAAGCTCAACGCGACGCTGTGCAGCTCGCGTGTGAAGTGGGTTTTCCCGGCCCCAGACAACATCTTCCGCTGTGAAAGGCTTAAAATCATCCGGTAAATGTCCGGGATCCAGATTTCTAACGATCCAGGTGAGCAAATTGGCCTTATCCTCATCTTTTATGGGGGCATTTACGACGCCAGGCACGCTGACAAGATATTCGCGTCCTCCAGCTGTATTTAAAAACCGCGCCACTCCACCATAAAGAACCGGTGTGCCAATAGCAGTAACCTTGCCCTCTGCACCGTGACAGCCCTGACAATTCAGTTTCCATAATGCTTTGACGCGATCCACTTGCTGAGCGGATGAAATGCTTGTGGACAAAATGATCACCCAAAGAACTATAAGCGCAATTCTAATCATCCACCGCAACTCCGAGAACGATACCAACTGTGCATGTGTAAGCTTCATTCTCTGTACCAAGGCACCAGATAATATCATTATTGGTCTGTGGCCGCGTTACCGGTGTATCGCTTTCGTTTCTAAAGCAGAAGCATCTGTTACAACTTGGACCGCCACAACAATCGTTGTAGCTGATAATATAGTTTCTATTATCTACAGGGTTACGACATGTTCCCACCCAAGTGATCTGAGACATTTCGGTACCCGGAGGGCATGTAGTGTGAGTACCGCCGCAGCAACTACATAGCATGCCATCAATGCCGCAATAACGCCAATAATCGCATGAAGTCGTATCGCCAGGATCATTTTCAAGCGCATTTTTGATTTCGCCAACGCCACGGTCTTTTTCAGGTTCAGTTTCTTGCGCCGCGGCACGGGCTATCGGTAACGTGGGAAGCACTGCGCCACCAAGGGCAACTGAAGCGACGCGCGTGAAAAAACCTCGCCTCGAACTTGTATTAGCAAGTTTCCTTGAAAGACCTTCGGTAAGTTTGTCAATTTTTCCCATGTCGTTCCTTCTTTAACATTACGCCTGCTTATTTTTAAGATAGTCTTGAATTGATGCAACTCCCATTTCTTCCGCGACCAGCAAGCTATCCAGATGTTCGCGTGTATTCACAAGTCCAAATGATTTTATAACGCCGTCAGCGCCAATAAGCACTCCATAAGGAAGTTTCGATACTCCCATTTGGCGCCCGAGCACCTCTGAAAGTATGTAGGGGAAATCCTCTAATAACTCGTCTTTGATCAGGATCTTTTGCAATACATCGTCACCATCAGATGCAAGAATGATGTTGAGCGATCCATTTTCAGATTTCCGCAACGATTTCAGAGCAGGTATCAAGGTTTTGCAAACCGGGCAATTTGGTGCGAGGAAAAAGAGTAAGCTATTCACATTGTTGTTATTGGGCTCACCCAAGGTCACGTCCTCCCCATTGAGGTTTTTGTGTTTTTGTACCGGTACAACATCCCCCACATTAAGCGTCGCATTCATAGCGAGTGCTCCAGCCGGTGCAAGCCGCCCATGCAGTACGCCAATTTGACGAGTGAGTGCGAGCACAAGAACTGCCAAACCCGCAACAGCGATCCATAAAATGATGTTGGAAATGATAAGCGCTGTCGTCAATTAACCCTCCTAACCCGTTCAAAATATCGATCATTCTGCCTCAGGGTTTCAATAATACTGAATGCAATCAACATCAGAATAGCCGCTACAAGAGCGGTAAAATAGTCGACCCAAATAAGCATTCGACCAGTTTGCGGCAAAAAATAGCTTAGTGTCATCGCGATTAATACCGAATTTCGCACAAGATGCCATCCATTTATCGGCTCACCTGCGTCACCAAAATGGCATCCACAATCAATTTTTCGTCCTGTAAAATAAAAAACCGAAAGAATACAGGTATATACAGCCAGCAATGCTGCGCCGGTCAAGATCGAATAGCTTACTGGATTAAAAAGCGATATAAGCGCGCCCATCGCGACGGAAGATTCCACCAACGGAATGACCAACACAAGAACGGGTAATAACGTGGCGGGCACCCCATAGTCCATCAATACCTCCCTAAATGAGGCCAGATCTGAGAATTTTTGCCATGAAGAAAACGAAAATAATCCGCCTAGCAAAAAAAGTGTAATCAGCGCCAGAATAGGGTCAAATGCCATTTATTACTCCACATTGTGCATTGAATTGATACTGGTGCCGATCAGTATATTATGACTGTGTTCACCAGTGTAAGCGTCGTAAACTGCAAGCATATCTCCCTTTTCTCCACCTTCGGTGACAAGAAGCGGGTCATCTGTGTTGGTCAAGTGAATATGTGTTGTAGGATATTGGAGCTCTATTCGAAACAATCTTTTCTTAGTGCCCGGATCAAACACCCATACTTCCTTGCCTGGGTCTTTGTGGCTGCCATTAAATCCTTTGTCGTGCATCAACACATATAGCCTACCCCGACTGTCAGAAGAGATCAGTTGCCAGCCACCGGGACGCCAGCCCTCGGCCTTCTCTTCTTCACTTACAAGTGACCAGCTTTCACCAACAACGGCCGCCTCACCTGTTAAATCAATTGGCGTAATGTTTCCCAGAAAGGTAGGCATATACATAATGCCGTCTACTGTTGCAGTTTTTTCGAAATGCGGATCATTGTCCAGATCGTTGAATGGTTCGGAAACGACTTCTGAAATCGCATTAGCCTGATCATCAAGTTGAATAGAAATCATTTCACCAAAGCCGCACATTGTCGCAAACCCATGATCACCAAGAGGATAAGCCAGATTACATCCGGGTATATCTATTTCATTTAATAAATCCCCAGATTCAATATCAACAATAGTCACAGATGTCGCCGGTGTATAGTTCGCCACAAGAGCCCATTTCTTATCATTGATGAGGCTGAATTTGCCTGTCATGGGTGACACGAGAAATCGTTTTCTGGTCTCAAGTTTGATTTCACGTTTAGGCATCAATGTCGCTTGATCATAAACAGTAATTATATCGTGGCGCTGACCGCGGGTTGCGCGCTCGTAATATGTTTCCGAAACATAAAACTCGCTTTTTTCCTGATTGATGGCAAAATCTGGTTCATATCCTGCGGTTACAGCACCTTTGTAACGGTAGTTTTCCGCAGTTACATCAACAATCATGATCTTACCGCCTAACGGGAACCCTGCTTTATTCAATATCACCCAACTTGCGGGGTACTTGGAAGGTAGAACTTCTACAATGCCCACCTCGTCTTCCGGCACAGGAGGAGGCTCCTGTGCCGAACAGCCGACGATCAATGCTAGTGAAATAGTTATCGATGTTAAAAACTTTTTCATTTTCTGACCCCTAATCTGGAATCAGTATCCAGCTTAGTGATCACAAGTCAATGTTTCTTTCGATAACTTTTGTCAGTACATTCTGTAAACAGTTCTGTTGTATGGTTTAAGTTCATATTGTTCCTGAACAAATGCCACAATATCAATCAGCTCATCCACGGTCATAATTGAATTGTAGTTACGCATTGGTGAAACTTCTTCTTCCATGGCTGGTGACAGTCGATATTGGGTTGATACTTTATGTGACGGATTGATGATTGAAGTAACCAATTCACCATAGGTTGCGATCCGTGTTGTTTGCCCGCCAAGCGGCACATCCATAATCGGATCAATCCCTTCAGGGGCCACCAATTCATCTTCCAACCCAACCACAGTGTGACAATCTACACAGCGAAATTCTACAAAATAGGCTTGTCCATAATCTGCATTGCCGTCAGGAAGTGTAAATCCAAAAGATGATTTTGGTCCCAAGTCGCAAGCGGCAAGTATCAGAGCAAATGCGCCTAAAATGGCGATTGTGAGTGATCTCATAACTTATCCTTTCATTTATAAAATCAGTATCGATTAATGAGCATATTCTATCATTTTTGGCGGTTTTACTGGATGACCTGGGTCAAGTTTTGCGGACTTTTAAGCGCTTAATCGCAATTCACGTGCATTTCATCGCAAAGCACTATTTTTATCACTAGGCACAAGTCAATATTGAACGATAAATGCAATTTTGAGGACGGGACAATGACTACATCATCACTCTTCTGGGACAGAATGGCAGTTCGCTATTCCAAACGCCCTATTTCCAATCAGCAAGCCTATGAGCGCAAGCTGGAAATCACACAAAGTTATTTTACGCCGGAAAGCGAAATACTTGAGTTTGGCTGTGGCACAGGCTCAACTGCAATTTTGCACGCGCCACACGTTAAGCACATTGATGCCATCGACATTTCAGAAAATATGCTGAACATCGCGAGAGACAAAGCAGAAAGCGCACGCGCAAACAACATTACATTCAAACAAGCGTCAATTGACGATTTTGATGCTGATGACGAAAGTTACGACATGGTTATGGCGCACAGTATTCTTCATTTGCTGCCAAATCGTAGAGAAGCACTCAAAAAAGCCTATGCGCTTTTGAAACCCGGTGGTGTTTTTGTTTCCAGCACCTATTGCGGGCGCGGGCATATGACGCTTCTACGACCATTCCTTGCCCTAGGGGCTATGGTCGGCTTACTTCCAAAAGTAAACTTTTTTAGCCCGGAATCGCTACAAATGAGCGTTAAGGATGCTGGCTTCCGCCTTGATCATGTTTGGCAGCCGGAAAACAGCCAAGCCATGTTTATCGTCGGACGCAAGCCAAAAGGTTAACAAAATTAACTTATTGTTAATCTCCCAAAAATATAGTAAAAGTGACTGATTCAGAATGAATCCGTGAGTTATAAAAAATAACGAAAGTACAGTCACTTATGGGACTTAGTGTAAACACAAATCCCGGCGCATTAAATGCGCTGCAGTATCTGAATGCTACCAATTTTGAGTTAAACAGAACTCAGAATAGGATTAATACTGGTCTCAAAGTATCGGGCGCAAAAGACAATGCAGCTATCTTCTCCATCGCTCAGAAAATGCGCGGAAACATCGCCGCCAAGAATGCCATTGGTCAGGGACTAAGACGCGCACAGTCGACAGTCGATGTCGCCCTCGCGGCCGCCGAAGCCATTTCAGATACACTTGTTAAACTAAAAGAACTCGCCGTTCGCGCGAAACAGTCAGGGCAAGATGCTGCAACGCACACCGCATTGAACAATGACTTTTTGCAACTGCGTGACCAAATCGATACAATCGCGGGCACAGCCGAATTTAATGGCACTAATCTTGTAAAATTCGGTGCTGTGGATTTGCAAGTTGCGACAGATGAAAACGGTAACACATTTACCATCCCAAAAGCCGAAATGGCTGCGATTGTGTTACAATTCGGACTCCCCAATATTGATCTCACCAATGATACCAACGCGGGACTGTCCTTGCTCGTAATCGACAATGCAATAGCAACTGTAAACGGTCACCTATCCAGTTTGGGAAGTGCACATAAACGTCTTGAAATTGTCACGACACTCAATGAAAAGCTCTCTGATGCGTTTGAAGTGGGGGTTGGTAACCTTGTTGACGCGGACCTCGCCCGTGAAAGCGCGTCACTGCAAGCATTACAAGTTAAACAGCAACTTGGACTTCAAGCCCTTGCCATTTCAAATCAAGCACCTCAAGCTATTCTATCATTGTTTGGATAAACTATCGGTAACGTGCCGGTAGCATGGTTTCAGTTGAGAAATACTCATACACCATACACATGCCAGGATGATCCGTTTTTCCGCTTCGCAGTGGTAGATTGAAAGAAGTACAGTGCAGATATTCTTTGTTCGCAAACTCCAATGTTTGAAATTCCAAATTACTACGACACTCCTTCACCATGATTTCGAAGTTCTCAAGCCAGAATGCCAATGATTCATCAGTTCCAAAGTCATCAAGTGTTTTGCCAGTGGGATCAAAACCTACACTTTCAGCGATTGTGTTACCGCAAAAGGTAGTTTCCCACTTCCCTTCGTCATTATATTTCGCCATATACATATTCGACCCATGTTTGACCAACTCTTCGAAAGTAAAATCTTTTCTTACGGGCACTCCATTGGCTGCTTCTGCTTTTTCATAATAAAGCTGAGCCAATGCAATGGCTCCTTCATCGGTCATATCATTGATGAATGTAGCCCAATCTTCTGGACTTACTATATCGCCTGGTTTGAAACAGGGACCCTGAATGGTTTTGTAATTGGTTGTTCTTTCCGATAAATCGCCCATACCGAAATATTAGCATCATATTATTAAGTAAACTATAAAATATAACCATATAAGTGCTGAATAAGGCGCAGTAGTTTTCTCTAATAATTCACTCAAACAACAGCCCCCATGACAAGCGAAAAAAAATTTGCTATCCTCAAAAAAGTTGGGAGAATAGAATATGAAGCAATTAATAAAAATCATCTCAGTTTTAGCGTTATTTTTTACTACTTTTACTGTCGCAGGCGCACAAGATTCCACACCGGATCAGGTTCGGGTGCCAAATAATATCTTGTCTGGTGAAGCACTAGGAGAGTTTGCACAAGGCAGTCCGGAAAGCGGGAATATTATGTCACGTGGAAATATGTTTTTTACCAATGAAAACGAGCATTATTCCTCAGGCATTTGGGAAGCGCAACCCGGCAGCATGACCATACAAAACCAGGCATATGCTGAAATCGCTTATATCGTAGAGGGTAGTTTTTCTATTAATGCTCCCGGACAAAGTGCCGTAACATATACCGCAGGTGAAGGCGTTGTTTTCCCAAAAGGCTGGACGGGTACCTTTACCGTTCCCGAAGGGGGCGTAAAAATGATATACTCCACTTATACCAATGGAAGCCTTCCATTTGCGCAGTCTAATGACGTGGTACTTATTGACCGTGATACCGTTGACGGGCGCCGCTTCGCTGACTTTAGACCGTTTGACCCGGATGTAAGCGACATCGTTGCCAGAACCCATGAGTTTTACCGGACAGAAGATCAGAAGTTCGGTGTCGACGTGTGGGAAGCGCAGCCAGGAGAAGTGCCTTTTGCCGATCTTGGCTACGATGAAATGATTTATGTGCTGGAAGGCAATATGTCCTTTATTAACGCCGCCGACGGCATTGCCCAAATTTATTCCGAAGGCAAAGCAGTGGTCCTACCCAAAGGATGGAGCGGCACCGGCGTTGTTTCAACAACCGGCGCACGGGTCCTTATTTTCTGGTACTTCCACGGCGAACGATAGGACTAATTTCAAACCAGTTTTTCTTTCAGGGCGCGTACAGCACGCGCGCCCTGATTGATGGCAATGGTGTGGGACATATAGCCGCCCAATTCCGAATGACCAAATTGGACGCGGCCATAGCCTTCCTTTACAATATTGATTGGAGATTTTTTCCCATCCCGGTCAAAATGGTACCCCGGTTGAGGTGAAATATAGGCATGACCCCAGCGGTTTATGATAATGCCGGCAATATCACGCTCTGCTTCGAAGCCGTAATCTTCAAACATGTCGGTCATTTGACCAACAATTTCCGCTTCATATTCAGCGTAGGACTTGGAAAGCATTTCTTCGCGTCCAATGGAGCCCTGGACTGTTCTATCCTCCCCCGGATAGACAAAAGGTACATAAAAAGTGAGCACCACCGGTTTATCAGGGTCAAATGGTTGTGTTTTTTCGCCCATTTCCATTGGTTCACGGATTGAAAAGAAATTACCAAACCCCTCAAACCAGCGTCCCTGTGATATTCCTAGTTTATCCAGGAACTGCCAGTTTCGAACCGCCACATTGGCTACAAGAATAGGCGAATGATGAAATTCCGTATACGCATCATATATATGATCGGGAATATCCCGCGCAATGGTGCGTGCAACCCAGCCACCAATTGACGGAACCACTGTTTTCGCCTTTACCTGTTTCACTTCGCCATTTTCAACGTAGCTTACCATCAGATGATCCGCTGTTTCAGGATCCCCTTCATGCATAAAATCAATGGCTGTCGCATCTAACCGGATACTCACTGGATTATCCGGTCGGTCAAGTGCCTCAAAACTGATCGGCGCGTATGAAATATCATTAGTATTGTTGCCACCACTGATACTGTCAGGGATCAAGTGCTTTACGATATGGCGGATAATTGCCGTGTTACCACCGGGATAGCTGTGGGCGGTGATTTCAACATTCATATCCACTTTATAATGAATTTCGCATCCTGGCATTTCAAGGAGTTTTGCGGAATAAGCCGAATAAACATCGCAGCCAACCCCGCCCATAGAAATGGCAATAATCGGATCATAGTATGATGCCACCTCTGGCCCCATACCCATGACATCTTCCAATAGTTCCTTGTATGTCATGGTATCAAGCCACTGGTCCAACCCTTCACCCTTGTTATGGGTCCAGGCGTCTTCAAAAGTGGCATTAAGATCCCGTTTGAAATCCTCAGACCATGGCATCCGCTCGAGATTATCCATACGCGGGTTTACCACCCATTTTGGGTCTGCATTCTTGCCCATGAAATAACCGGTGTCATAGCGTTCCTCATCCCAGAATACGCCGTAGTAATTTTCCCGAGGGGCACGAACGCCTGAATTATCCGGTTTTTTATATGCAAACTCGGTGGGCAGGTCACAAGTGCGGTAAATATCGGTGATCAGATTATCCGCTTCCAAATTTGGCACACCGAAATCATTAGAACCTTGTGGCGCATAAAGCCGATAGCCATCCACTTCGAACTCATTTTGCTTGGCTTCACCGCCAAAGATAGGGTGGTTTTCTAAAATCAGGCATTTTTTATCTGGATAATCTTTATGGAATTGATAAGCCGCACCGATCCCGGAAAAACCACCACCGATGATCACCATGTCATACTCTTCACCGGTATCAATGGCAGACTCCAACAGTTCCTCGCTCATCCCGTCACGGATCAAGTGCGCCGCTTCATGGGTTCTTGTAATATTTCCGTTTGATCGCGCATAATCACCCACTCCTGAAAATCCATCCCACGGATGATGTCCAGCGGCAGCAGCTTCTTCAATCTGCTTTTTTGCAAACGCTGGTGCCGGGCATCCTAAAAGCGCCGCTCCAGCACCCACCAGTGTTCCATTTACAAAATCGCGGCGGCTAATATCAGACAAAAGAGTCTTTTTGCTGGGGTTCTTAGTCATTATTTCCCTATGATTATTTTTATTCGGAGATTATTATATTTTGTGATCACTATACAGAAACACCTTTGGAATCACAATGGGCAAGCCAACGGCAACAGAACTCGCACACATCTGGATTGACAAGTGGAATGAGGGAGACCCTGACAACATTCCCCTTGATAAAGAGTTCACACATTCAAGTCCCTTCGGCACAGTAAGCGGACGGGAAAAATACCTTGAATGGGTGAAACCACTCGCAGCCAAAAATGTTTCTGCCCTTCGAATTGTAAGGATAATTGGTGACAATGATCAGGCAGCCATCTATTTTGAAATGAATACGTCCGAAGGCTGGGTGCCTGTAGTAGACTGGCTTGATGTAAAGGACGGAAAAATACTGAAAATTCAGTCTTTTTATGATGCAAGCGGTCTAAAAGGATTACCGGATAACAAATAGATTAAAGGATAAACAAAGTGGGAATTAAAGCATTGGTGGCTTCAGCTGTAGGCGAACGAGATTATGATGTTTCATTTAAAGAGCTCGCGGAAGACGATCTTCCGGATTTACCTGTGTTAGTGGAAGTCGACTATTCGACAATTAATTATAAAGATGCTCTCGCCATTACAAAAAAAGGACGTATTGTGCGCCGCTTTCCCATGATCCTTGGAGTTGATATCGCAGGAACTGTGATCAACAGCAATGATGATCGTTGGAATGCTGGCGACAAAATCATCGTAAACGGTCATGGTCTATCTGAAACAGAACAAGGCGCATATGCCGAACGTCAGCGTCTAAATGGAGACTGGATCACAAAGCGCCCCGATGGGATCGATGCGCGCCAGGCCATGGCCATAGGAACCGCTGGTTACACCGCCATGCTTTGTGTACAGGCGCTCGAAAATAACAGCGTTACTCCAGACAACGGCGAAATACTTGTGACCGGGGCTACTGGTGGTGTCGGTTCCGTTGCTGTGATGCTGCTTGCAAAACTGGGTTATACCGTGTGCGCGCTTACGGGACGAGAGGAACATTCAGGTTTTCTAAAGTCCCTTGGCGCCAGTGCAATCATCCCACGGGATGAGCTTGACCGCGACGCAAAGCCACTCGAAAAAGAACGTTGGGCAGGCGTAGTGGACGCTGTTGGCGGCAAAATTCTTGCGACAGCGATTGCTCAAACAAAATACGGCGGCACTGTTGCCGCTTGCGGCCTTGCAGGTGGTTTTGCGCTTAGTTCAACGGTCATGCCTTTTATTCTGCGCGGTGTAAAACTGATCGGCGTGGATAGCGTCATGGCGTCAGGAGAAGTAAGGGATGATGCATGGGCCCGTATCGCCACCGATTTGGATTTTGATAAGCTTGAAGACCTGGTGACCGAAATAGCATTTGACGATGTCCCCGCAACCTGCGCTGATCTGATGGAAGGTAAAACCAAAGGACGTTTGGTCGTGAAAATCAATTAAACCGCCAACCAAAATTTTCGTCTCATTTAAGTGAGCATCGGTCGCAGGTCGCTTTCATTTGCGCCACATAATTGCTATTAAATTAGCGGGAGTTCGGGATCAGGAAAAAGCATATGTCAGATCTAGAACTTGCTCCGCTTCAAGACACAAAAATTGACATTAAACTCCAACTGTCAGCACTTTGGACGTCAACGGTATTTTGTTATCTTTACTGCGATTATTTTGAACTTTTTGAACCAGGCAAGCTTGAAAGCATGTTAGCGGGCGATATGGATCCATTGGGCCCAGTGAGCCAACTAAGGCTCCTGCTCGTTTCATTTGTTATGATAGTGCCCTGTCTGATGGTATTCCTTTCTATTGGCTTGAGCGCGGAGATCGGCCGTTGGCTCAACATCATTTTCGGTAGTATTTTTACAGTGATGTTGATTGCTATTATTCCGGATGCCTGGAATTACTACCGTGCTTTTGCCATTGTTGAAGTCATGCTTACCTCGATGATCGTCTGGAATGCCTGGAAATGGCCACGGGCCGAAGATCAGGTATGAGTTTAGTTTTCACATAGTTGAGGCGGTACCAACGTGCTATCCGAAAATGTTTCGTGCGCGATGTACATATCAGGCTTTATATCTGACGCGCTTTTAAGCGGAAAATTAACAGAGCACATATGGATGTATTTTTTGCCCGCAAATTCCAATGAGTGATATTCGGCGACAGGTCGACATTGTTCTACAAGAATATCTAGCGTGTTCATCCAGAATTCAAGGGTCGCCTTTTCACCTAACTCTTCTAGAGTTTTCCCGGTAATGTCTTGGCCGGTATTTTCAACTATGGCACT
>JANQJN010000112.1 GCA_028281625.1 Emcibacteraceae bacterium
AATGCCAACGGGGAGTGTATCTTTGATATCATGGATCATTGCTGCATCACTATGAATACCCACCCCAACCCACGCAACGATATCGGGGGCAAGTACCGGGACAAATGTAATCTGATAAATTTTGTCATTTATCTCTATATATGCTGTCGCTTCTCCATACTCATCTGCCAGTGCAATCATGCGATTAAATTCACCATCGCCAAAGGATATTTCCGGATCTTCACTCAGTTGTGTGATCATTTTCCCGTCAAGTGAAACAAGTACTGCCAAACTGGCACCTACCCTTGCAGCCAGATTTTCGAGAGCAGAAGATACTGTCGCGTGGTCTTCGGTGGTTATGGCAGAAAGAAAACCATAATCGGTGGAAAAAATCTGCGTTTCATTAAGCCAACGATCACTGCTTACCTGGAGCGATTGACGAAACACCGAACCACCGTATTTAAGCTGCTCAGCAACTCTGGTGTTAATGTTGTTTTTAGTAGCAAAGTAAACCGAGCTGTATGTCATCGCTTGCACCAATACAAACAGTGCAGCAAATAATATTACCAATTTGGTTTGAAACTTATTGAACATTATCCCCAATGCTCCCTCTTAATACGTACTTCTTCTGCGGTTGCGCTCTCGCTTAAGCGGAACTTCAAAACCCAGCTCTGTTATGCCTTCTGCCGTCACAACCACATGCCTTGCCAAATCTTCTTCATCTCCACGCATGCGCGGATGCCAGACGTAGGCTGTATAAGTTCCAGCAGGAATATCTTGGATTGTGGCAGAGCCATTTTCGTCCGTCTTAGCAAATATCTTAGAACGGGCGACATAAATATATGCCAGCATATTGTCGTGGATATTACACCCAAGTGCGACTGTGCCTTGCTGGTCAAACAGCACAGATTTTTCTTCATCCTCACCGTAAAGCTCCAATTCAAAACGTTTTACCTTGGAAAAGGAATACACATGATGACGAACTTTATCTTTGTTGGGAAAGGTTACGGTAGTGCCCATCGCCACTGGCAGTACGAAAGGATTATACTGAATATTCTGCTGCGTCATCACCGGCGACGGCATCGTCGCGGATACCGAAGCTAATTCCGGGCTGTCACCCACTAATGTTATTACCGCGTGCTCGAGGGCGTTACCATCGCCATCCGTTATTTTTCCTTGAACGGACGCAGAAAATGCGTCACTTGCCATTGAAGTAAAAAAGGCGATTACCGCTACCAAACCAATCTGTGCCAAAAACTGCATTATACCACTCAACTTTGCCTAAACGTTTTTTTTGTTACGTTCCCTACCCCTTATAGTTACTTATTAGTACACTCGTACTCTTAAATTTCTCTTAATAACCATGGCATAAAAGCCCACTTTTTAGCCATTTAACGCCCTTTTAAGGAATTTGTGTCATGGTTAACGCAAATTAACGGAAAAACGGGACATAAAATCGGTTGGGAACAAAGGATTGCTGAAGGAAAAATTGGCACACCAACAACAAAGTGGACGATAAAATGAACAGGAAATATTTAGCACCATTTCTTATTACATCTTCGCTTATGGCTTCAAGCGAAGCTATGGCCCAGGATAACTTTCCGGAGTTTAACTTCACTGGATATGCAGACGCGCGTCTCAGCTATTCATCAGGCGAGCCAGGATGGTTCGATCGTGGTGTCGGCAAAACCAGATACGGCTCAGATGCTGCGGGCAACGATGAATGGCGGCTTAACCTTGCAGAAGCTGCTTTGCTCGTGGATGCGAAATTCAGTTGGGATTTTTCCGCTTTTGCAAACATCAAGTTTGACCCTGAGCAAACAAACAATGTAGATCTAGTAGAAGCGTATGTCCGTTACAACAAGCTGATCAGCAGCGGATACCGCCTTGAAGCGCGTCTGGGTACATTTTATCCTCATATATCCCTGGAAAACTTTGGTATTGCCTGGACAAGCCCTTATTCCATAACCCCTTCGGCAATTAACAGCTGGGTGGGTGAGGAAGTAAAAACAACTGGGCTTGAATTAAATATCGAGAAAGAACTGGAAGATAACGCCTTCTCTTTAAACGCCGGCATATTTGGCTTTAATGACACGGCGGGCACATTGCTCTTTTTCCGTGGCTGGGCACTTCATGACAATAAAATCGGCGTGTTCAGCAAATATTATATTCCAGATCTTGATATCTTGCAGGGAATGTTCTTCAGGCAAGATCCTTATACAGTACCCCATATCGAACTGGATGATAAACCCGGATTCTTTGTTGGTGGCGAATGGGAAAACTTCGGATTTTTTACCGCAAATGTATTTTACTATGACAACCGCGCGGACCCCACGGTCCTCGTTGGTGGCCAATATGGCTGGGAAAGTGATTTCATCAACGTGGGACTAACCATCGATTATTTTGAAGATTTTGAAATCTTCGGTCAGTTTATGAAGGGCAATACCAAGATGGGGCCATGGCTCGGTAGTTTCTATCCCGCCGACGTGGATTATGAAAGCTTCTATATTATGGCAAGCTATCCTTTTGGCCCGCATCGCCTGTCCGTACGTTATGATGATTTTAAAGTCATCGACCTTACCCTGGTGGACATTGACAACAACAATGAAACCGGTCACGCCTGGATGGTGGCCTATGCCGTGGAAACTTTTGAAAATCAAAATCTGATCCTGGAACTGCTTCATGTGGACAGCGACCGTTTTTACCGCGCCGAATTCACCGGGGCAACCAGAGGTAAGGAAACTCAGCTGCAAGCAAGCTACCGGGTCGTTTTCTAGTACCCTACAGCGCAGCCGTCTTTACGGGGATCAGACCCACCAATAAGAGTACCTTTTTCATGATCGATCCAGATGGCTTGTGAACCACCAATTGGATGTTTGGGTTCAACCGGACGATGACCAAGTGCTTCCAGCTTGATGCCTTTTTTGACCAGCAAATCCTCTTCCATTCTAAGGCTGCCATCAACTGGATTTGGGAAAAACCGTTGCATATCCATCGCCTGCTGAATGTTAAGACCATAATCCAGAAACCGACTTAAAAACTGCATGTGACCAAAGGCTTGGTATGCCCCATCCATTACACCATAGGACATCACGGTTTTACCGTCCTTAACCACCATGGCTGGAATGATCGTATGAAGCGGCCTCTTATTGGCGGCAATGGCGTTTGGATGATCCCGCTCCAAAGTAAATCCCGAACCTCTACTGTGCAGCAAAACACCAGATCTTGGCGCGAGTAGACCAGTGCCAAAAAACTGGAATAAGGTATTTATAAAACTACATGCGTTTCTGTCTTTATCCACAACGCTTATGTAAACAGTATCAGTATGGTTCGGAAGTTCGTACGCCCCAGGGTCCTCAATGGCACCTTTTTCACTGATTTGGGCCACCATTTTATCAATATTATCCTCGCTTAGGAGCTCATCCACCGGCACATCGCTCACATCAGGATCGGCAAGGTAGGCATCCCTGAGCGCATAACAAAGCCGCCCGGCTTCTGTTTCAAGATGCATTCGAATAGGATCCAGCGGATCATCATTTGGGCGTCCCAGCTGCTCCATCACCTTAAGCAACATCAGCGCGATGATGCCCTGACCGTTTGGCGGGCATTGATACACGTCAAAACCAAGATAACTCGCCTTGATCGGACGAACATAATTGCCCCGTGCCCGGGAAAAATCCTGCAATGTATGAAGCCCTCCCAGGGACCGGAGATACATGACTATATCTTCAGCTATTTCGCCCTCGTAAAAGGCTTCTCGACCATCAACAGCGATATGGTCGAGGCTGTCCGCAAGGAGTCGTTGATGGTGAGTGTCCCCTTCAATGGGAAGAATACCCTGCGGCGCAAATACGCGCGATGAATTTTCATAAAGCTTCAGGGCTTCACCAAAAACTTTAAAGTCAAACGCCACGCGCCGCGTGATTTCATAACCATCCCGGGCAAGCTTTATGGCAGGATCAAGCAGCTCTGAAAAGCCCATGCGACCATGATGTTTATTCAGGCAGTCCCAGGCATCCACAGCGCCGGGAATAGTGACAGCATGGGGTGTGCGCGGATCAATTTTTCGGTATCCTCGCTGGCGGTACCATTCCCATGTAGCCGCAGCTGGAGACCTTCCCGATCCGTTATAAGCAAGCATGTCTGCACCACCCGCGGGTGCATACATCCAGAAGCAATCACCACCAATCCCTGTTGAGCCGGGCTCAACAACACATTGAACTGCACAAGCAGCTATCGCCGCATCTGCGGCGTTCCCACCAGCTTTAAGCACCTCAACAGCAACTTCTGTGGATTTCGGGTGTGACGTTGCCGCCATCCCGTTTTTTGCCACAACCGGTTCCTTTCCAATTTGCTGGAAATACGTCATTGTTGCCCTGCCCCTCATATTCGTGCGTGCTGAGCATAATCAAATAATTCTTTAATTAAAAGACCTTAAATGTGAAAATTTCCAAATAAAAAGGCGAGTAAAATACCCGCCTCTTCACAATCTAATGATCTCTTTACTAAGGATGCTCATCAAACCATTTAACAATATGCTGTATCTTGCTAATGAGGTTTGAAGGTCGCGAGGTGATACCGTGATATGAGCCCTGTATCCGTACGAGTGAGGCTTCCACATTCTGTAATTTTAGCGCCTGGAAATATTGTTCACTTTCCGACATTGGTGTACGGATGTCCAGCTCCCCGGTAAGCAGCATGGTCGGTGTGGTGACATTCCCCACCAATGAAAGCGGCGAACGACGCCAATATTCATCAGGATCCTCCCACGGTGTTTTTTCAAACCAGTAGCGCGCCACGGTTATGGAAATGTCAGAATAAAGTGCATGACTGGTCCAGTTGATCACCGGTTTTGCGACCACGGCGGCTTTAAACCGATCCGTTTTTCCAATGATCCAGCTTGAAAGCACACCACCACCGGAGCCACCAGTAACATAAAGTTTATCCGGATCCACATTGCCCATACCAATCACATGATCGACGCCACTGATCAGGTCATCATAATCATTGCTCGGATAGTTATGATGGATTAAGTTCGCAAAATCATAACCGTAACTGGTGGAGCCCCGCGGATTGGTATAAAGCACCATATAGCCTTTATTGGCCATCAGCTGCACTTCGGCAGAAAAATGTGGGCCATATGCTGTCCAAGGACCTCCGTGGATTTCAAGAATCAGGGGATATTTCTTGTCGGGATCAAAATCTGTTGGGTAAACCAACCAGCCTTGAATATCTAAGTCATCATGGCTCGATTTATACCAGACTTCCTCAACACGCCCGAGCTTACGATGATCTAGAAGATCCGCATTAATATCTGTGATTTGCGTAACTTCCCCGTCATCATAAACAGCAATATTGGCTTGATCGGTGGCATCACCATATGTCATAGCAATGGAGCCATCTTGCGATACATTAAATGTTCCGCCTGCATATGGCCGACCATAGCCGGAACTGCCGATCCCGCTGGTTACGTCTTCAATATCGCCGTTCATATTTACGCGCGCGACTTTAATACTACCCAAATCGGTATACTGGAAATAAATATCGTCCCCCACCCAATGGAAGGTTCCAGCCGAGCGGTCCAGGCCAGAAGTAAGGACCCTTTTATCTGATCCGTCCACATTCATCACATAAAGATCCGTTGTGTGAAAACCCATGCGTTCATCATTATATCCGCTATAGGCGATCATTGATCCATCCGGTGAAACGGACGGATTGCTGTCGGGACCAAAACGATCGGTTAGCGCTGTGATCTCACCGCTAGAGAGAACCACACGGTAAATTTCACTGTTTCTGGTTTCTTCCTTGTGATTGTCATGACGGTTTGCAGAAATGTAAAGTGCGCTGCCATCCGCCGCCCATGCAATGGAAGAGCTGTGATTAAACTCCCCCGACGTTACCTGTCGTGGTGTGCCGCCCATGGCGGGAACAATAAATACATGCGTGTTTCCGGGGCGAACATAACCGCTGCCATCACGCTGGAATTGAAGGTCTTCAATATACATTGGTTTTGCGACCCACTCGGCCCCCTTTGGCGCTGCGGGACGGGACACATATGCTTTTTCTTCGCCAGGAACATGAGCGCTGAATGCCAAATATTCCCCATCTGGTGACCATGTGAGCCTCGACGCACCGTTCTGTAACTGTGCCACTTCAAAAGTCTGTCCAGTATCGAGCAAGCGCATCATAATTTGTGATGAACCACTTTCGTTTGACGTATACGCGAGCTTTGAGCCATCCGGCGAATAGCGCGGACTTGAATTATTATTAAGACCTGTCGTAACAGGACGATGATTGGACCCATCTGGATCAATCCTCCACAGGTTTGACCTTCTGCGGTCCTTCATCACGTCAAAAAACTGACGAACATAAATAATTTCTTCGCCGTCCGGTGAAATCTGCGGATCCGCCGCAATTTCCAGCTCAAACACATCCATCCAGTCAAAATTGGTTTTTTGTGCCATCGCTGTAAATGGCAGCATTATAAGTGCAGTAATAAACAACGCTAAACGCATCCCTCGCCCCTTTTGTTTAATTTATGAAGAAATGAGCTTACTCAAAGACTACCGAACTTGGCAATGCTTATTCCATAATGAATAGCTCCGTAGCTTTTTCTGCTGCAAAGTTTCTCAGTTCTTGGCTGCCTACCAGTTCTTTAATTAGTTGCTCTGTTTGCAATATGGCATCCCAATTGTTACTGGTTGCGTAAAAGACTTCACCTTCAGCATTCAGATACAATTCCAGCTTGATATTGCGAGATGCAGCTAGTCCCAATACTAGTCCTTGCCAACTATAACCGCCCGCCTGGTATCCTTTATCCAACAGTTCTTTTATAAGATCGCTTCCAGGTACAAACTGAATTAGATGGCACCCCATAGCATCTGGGCAACTGACAAATTCTTTTCTTTTTTCGAAGAAATCCTGATTACTTTGACTCACAGCTGGCTGCACACAGATTAGCAGCGCAATGAACATGTTTATTGCGTATCTCATAGAAACTCTCCCCCACTAATTACCGTCCGATATATAACTAGCTTAACCAATACCGGGCGGACTTGGCAATACTCGAATGCTCTTCTTTTAAAGACCTACCGCCACGGTAACATCCAATCCTGCGTTTTGAGCCATATAGGTTGGATAGGGAATGCGGCTTGAAATATTGATGTCGCGCCTGAGCCACGATTTTTCTTCTAACTGCACAAGGGATGTGGTGAGTGCGCGGTCGGTTATTTTACTAAGTCCTGTCTTTAGTTCAGAAAACCGCATTGGTTTCGCGGTCAGCGCAAGCACTGGAACGCTCCAGCTACGCCTAAGGAGTGTAAAATCCGTATCGTCCGGCACAGCCTTTACAATCCTGCTGGCCATTTCTGCGGCTATGATACCACTTGCTGTTAATCGAAACTCTGGCCGCAAAGGATGACCGTGCCCGGGGTTTCGCTCTACCAGACCAAGAGACACAAGATGCTCCAGGCTCAGCGCAAATGCTGTCCTGCCCGCACTGGTCGCGGCCAGAAGCGGTGCCTGCCGTCCCGGAACACCATCATGAAGTAGAGCCAGGATATTTAATGACCAAGCTCGTGAAGAAAGCTTGACAAGTAAATTTATGTCCATAAAATATAGTTACCATATTTTTTGATCTGGAGGAAGTTAAAATGCCGCTTGTTACGCTAAATAATAAAATTACACTGTCATTTTCTGTTAAAGATCGCCACGCTACGGCGGACTGGTATCACGAAAAGCTGGGTTTTGAACTATTGTTCCATGCTGACGAAGTCGGCTGGAGCGAAATGCAAACAAAAACCGAAGGTGTCACTATTGGCTTTGGCGACCAAATGGAACCCGCGCCAGGCAACTCCGTACCAGTTTTTGGTGTCGAAGATATTCATCAGGCCAGAAAAGCACTTGAAGACGCTGGTGTAAATTTTGATGGTGAAACTGTGACTTATGAGGGCATGGTAAGTCTCGCCACCTTTCATGATCCGGATGGAAATGCACTTATGATGGCCCAGGACCTTATGGGCGGGTGATTAGTCGCCATCACGAATGATTTGGACGCTAACAGTGGCTGGCCCTGAAGGGGCAAGGCCAATATAGCTTACTGTTGCGATACTGCCGCGAAATACAGGGCGATTTTCGGGATTAAAATAATCATTTTCTTTGAGCGGCCTTATAGCACCCATGTTGCCGAGGGAAAGAATATCCCCTTCTTTAAGGGGTCGTCCGCGTTTAACGAGCTGATTACGCATGTGTCTAACGCGGTACAAAGGATCATATGCATCCGCAATGGATCCTTCTGCAAGCAGCTCACCAGTTTCATTTGTCATAGTGAACGTGAAGCTATTAAGACGCGTTATCCACTCCTCGGTTGCTGCCGTTTCAACCAAATCGCCAACAATGGCATTTTTAAAATCATAATTGGTTGTGATCCCAGCAAGGTCAGTCCCCTTACCCGGCAAATGAAGAATATCCGGCATTTCGATAAATGGAATGAAGCCCTTAAGTGCCGCGAGTATCTCCAGATCGGATTCAGCGCTGTTAATGGCGTCACTTCCCACCACAGCACCAAAATCCGCCTCAACAAAGCTCATATTGCAGCAGTTTACTGAAATTCTAAAACCGCTTTCATGAATACCGTCAGAAAACATTACCGCGGTCACAGGGCCAGTCAGGCCATTTATCGGACCGTCGTCATATTGCCCCTTGGCAAAAGTACCCACCTTATATCCCACAATTTCACCGCGGGTCTTTAGTTGTTCCTCGACAAAATAATCAGCAATGTTATAGGCAATTTCTTCGGTGAGGTTGCCATTATCCACTGGGTCTACCGGCGTGGCGCTAAGATAATTATTCATAAAACTCACCCCAAGCGCTTTTTGCGCTTCCGCGCTACTCAAATCTGGAACCTGGCCATCCTGACCCGCACAGGCTGAGAGAAGAAAAGCAATACTTACACTAACAAATTGCTTCATAAACTTGCTCTTCTATTGAGGGCTGCAAGGGTGTTTCGTACATCATTAATAATTGGTCTGGTGGACGTCGCGCCTTCAACATTTGCAAGCAGCAAGGTAAAATACCTTCTTGCTGTTTGCTCATCTCCTAAAGCATGAGCTGTCATCGCAGCACCGTAAATGCTATTAAAACGACCTGGCGAGCGGGCAAGCGACAGTACATAAGCTTCATGGGCTTCCTGAAGCCGGTCAAGCTTTAGATACATATCACCGAGCATTTCTTCTGATGGTAGAATGTCCCCTGGATTTGTCGGTGCATTTTCGCTTTTTGCTTCTATCTCGGACGCTTCGCTCATCAGTGTAAGGGCGTCCTCTATATTCCCACGAGCAAATTGTTGCCAGGCCTTTGCACCCAAAAGCTGGTTTCTCATCTTCATTTTGTAATAATTATAGCCATTAATTTGCGGTAACGTATCAATGAGCTCCTGGATCATAGCGATGTCTGTATCTGCCTCGTCAGGACGATCAAGCATGCTAAAACCAATAGCACGGGCAAAATGAGTGTTCACAATGTCCCGCTTATCCATATCGTTCCATGGAAAATACTCTGGCGTTTTTGGCTGCAACGTAATTGCCCGCTCCCAGTCTTTACGTTCCATAGCCATGCGCGCTGGAACTGCAGTATATGCATAAGCAATTCCCCGCTGCCCTGCTTCTTCATAGTCGGTAATTTCAACTGAGAATAGCTCTTGCTCAACTTGTGCCGCCATGGCGTCGTCGCCCTTTTGTAAATGAGCAAAGACCAAATAGTCCATGGCGTGTGGATAGTGTGAATTGATCTCGCCATTTACAATACAAAGCTCTAGTGCTGAATCCGCTGAGATGTTATTCCATTCAATGGCGCTATCCCACTCACCAAGCCGAGTGAATGTATGGGTCATCATATGGGACGCGTGTGGCACTTTCGGGGTGATTTCACCGTAATGATTAGCTGTCTCAAGCGCGAGGGGCGCAAGCTCCGCTGTATCAAAGGCATGGATGACATAATGATGTCCGCCGGGATGATTTGGCATTTCATTCAAGATATCAAGGGCAATCTGTCCCGCTTCCATCCGTTCAGGATCGTTACTTGATATCGCAATTTTAAAAAGTGCGTTGAAAGCTTGAGCATCCTTATCATCAGGCATTTGCGCGCTGATGTCCGCCCAGGTGGCTGACATTTTTTCAAACCCGGCACGCATATTGAGGCCTTCGCTTTGCTGATAAAAAACCTCTGTGGTTAAAAGATAGTTCTTTTCTCGCTCAGATATCCCTTCAATGGATTGGCCACGCCGGGTCAGTTCAAGGCCGCGGGCATATTGTTCCTCGCTGAGTGCATCACCCCAAAGTGGATGAATTTGTACCATTGCCTGCCCCCAATATGCCATAGCACAATTGGGGTCCTGATCATCAGCCATTGAAAAGACAAAATCTGCTTCCGGATACATCATATTATGCATAAGCGCCACGCCACGTTCCACAAGTACGCCTGCTTCATCAGTGCAGGTAGTCGGAAAACTTACGTCCCCTACCGGTGTTGTCAGAAGATCAAAATCAGGACCAGTAGCTGGTTCCTGAATTACGTCATTGCCAACAGCGCTGTTCTCTGTAGTATTCGGTTCGGTTTCGCTGCTGCATCCGGCAAGCAGCCCAGCAGAACAAATGGGTACCAGTATCCAGTTTAGTCTCATCTTTACCTCTCTTTCATAATTCTTACCGCATAAAGATTTATCAGCAACATGTTCTCGAAATTCGCCAAGAGCCTATCGCACCAAACATATTTGGTCAAAGTACAACATGAATTTGCCTAATCAAATCGTCCAAATCCAGCGATCATGGCGTCAAGTGTTTTGACAACCTCCCCGGACTTTTCCCGGTCAAGGCCATCGGGATGCGGCGGGGCAAATTTTCCAGCATCATTATCGAAATACTCTCCGCTGTGGCTTTCAAATTCATCACTAAGCGCTGCACGAACAAGTATATCAGCCCCGATGCCAATGTCGCCTCCATCAATGCCGAAATTTTCCTTTACCATTTTACTGCCAAGTAGTGAGCCGGGGTTAACCGACACTATAAGGGGTTCAACCTTTTCATCCAAGGCCATTTCCCTCGACCACATGGTAATCGCCAGCTTGCTCTGGGCATATGCTGGACCATGATCCAGGCGAACATCACCCTTGATCGCTGCAGTATCCACAGACGCCTGTGCAGCAGAAGACAAGTTGATCACCCGTCCATTTGCACCCATTATCGGCAGCAGAGCTTTTGTAAGCAGATATGGCGCGAGCGTATTTACAACAAAGCGAATATCAAGTCCGTCTTTTGTAACAGTATTTCCTGCCTTATACACACCAGCGTTGTTGATAAGAACGTCAATGTGGGCATGGCTATCCAGCACAGCCTTGGCCATTGCCGCCACATCATCCAAATCAGAAAAATCAGCAACAAAACTTTCAGCGTTATAACCGACTTCGGACATTACACGTTCCAATTTATCGGGATTTCGACCGTGAAGGATAAGGTGATGTCCCTCACCGGCCAGCATTTTTGCTGTTTCAAATCCAATTCCGTCTGTTGCTCCGGTGATTAGTATAATTTTGCTCATGGTATCTCCTGAATTGCTGCTTTTATAACAGGCAGCAAAATTTTGATCGCATCATTATCGCTGTTTTCGGCGCTGAGATAAAGTGAAGAAAGGAACGTCTGCAAATTATGACGTTTGGCAAGTCCTGCCTGTGATGAAAAAGCATCTTCCCAGCTTTTGAGTTCTGGGCCTGGCGATGACAGTGCATTAAACCAATTGGACCATTCAGCTTCGCCCAACTCACTGCGCATAGCCATAAAAAGTACTGGGCGCGCAAGCCTTGACGGTTCGCCGTAGGTATAAAAATGCTCCCTCGGGCTGACCTGAGTGGCAATAGCCGACAGCATTTCCCGCTGCTGATCTACCGTGACGTTATCATTAAGGCTTAACTGCATTAGAAGATCCGCTGTGTGGGCAACACCGTGACGCCATCCTTCTTCTTCATCAAAACCGCGATAATCTGAAATGGATTCTAAGTAGTCTGAACCAATACGTACTACTCGTGCACGAATTTCTTCGCTTAGATAAGGTTCAATCCGATCCGCCCGTGCCACTTCCGCCATACAAAGGGCAGCAAATGGTTTGATAAAACCATTTTCATCAGATGCCGCATTAATGTATCCAGCGCATTTCTCAAGGAGCATTCTTTTCCCCGGATTGCTTATCCGACCGCGTCTTAGAAGCGTTGTTATGCCCTCATAGGCTATTCCGTCCCGTAATGTAGGGTCTGGATCTCCAAGGCAGCTGGCCAGCATAAGCACCAGACTATCATCACGAATATTTTGCATCGGCATAAAGTTCGCTTCTTTAAGGGACTTAAAAAAGGTACGGTCATAACGACCAACACCGCATTCTTCCTGGCCAAAGCACTGCGCAGTAAAAGCGAGTGTCATAATCAACGAGCATATTGATATTTTTCTGTTCATATAACTGACCATATCGCTGCGGCCATAGTCCGTCAAATCAATTGACAGTCGTTCTTCCTTAACCCACTATAGTTACGAATAAATTTGAGGAAAGTTGATGCAGCTAATATTTGTGGCAGGCTCTTGGGGGTCGGGTACTACATCCGTGATCGGGGCACTTGACCACTTAGGCATACCCACATTCGGCCCCCATTTTAAATCAAACGATCCTAAAACAGAAAACACATATGAACTTCTGGCATTTAAGGATCTGGTTTTTAAATTCTCGGAAGAAAAAACAATACGTCGCCTAAAAGGATATAGTCAGGGCTTTATCCCAGCACTTGAAGTTTTTAGAAAGGATCTAGAAAATCAGACTTGGCCAGAAATACCAGGAGGTCGGGAAAAAATATTTGCCCTTAAAATGCCGCTTGCATCGATCTGCCTTCCAGAAATAACCCAAGTGTTTGATACCAAAATAATACTCGTACATCGCCCAATTGCCGACATTGAAGCAACCCGAAAACGTCGTGATTGGCCGGCACATCTTGGGGCAATGGGAGCGCAACAAATATATATGCAATTCCTGGACGGTGTATTTGCCGCCGGGCTAAATTTTTTAGGCGTAAGCTATAATGATTTCAAAGCGGATCCTCATAAAGCCCTCAGCCAAATCATCGATTTTTGCGACATCAAAGAATTCAGTAGCAACATCGATAGAGCGGCCGGCTTTGTCCGGCGGTGACTAAAAATTTTTGTCGATAATTTTAATCGAATTTAACGCGCCTTTAAGTCGCAAACTTCACAATAGATTTTCTTTTAACAACGTAATTGTCATGTTAAAGTCCACCTATTGATTGGAGGCATAATTATGAGCAGAACAGCGCTGGTGACAGGCGGCAATCGCGGAATTGGATTTGAAGTTGTAAAGCAGCTGGCGGGGTACGGCTACAAAGTACTTCTTGGCTGCCGCAATATTGATGAAGGGCGCGAAGCAAAGAAACAAATTCGTGGCAATGTTATTGCTGTTCATATTGACCTGATGGATTCCGTCAGCCTCCGTGCGGAAGTATCGGCTATTATGGCTGAGCACGGTCCCATTGAAATCCTGATCAACAATGGTGCGATCCTGCGCGATGGCAGCATTATTGAGGCATCCAAAGAAGATTTTTATGAAAGTATGCAGGTGAACCTGATTGGAGCGTTTGACCTTATTCAAATGGTCCTGCCCAGCATGATCGACCAGGATTATGGCCGCATTGTTAATGTAGGCTCGGATTGGGGATCCTTCGCAGACGGCCTGACAGGGCCAGTGGGCTATTCCGTAAGCAAAGCAGCGATCAATGCACTGACCATGAATGTAGCGCACTGCCTTCCCAAAAATGTTAAGATCAATTCTGCTCACCCTGGCTGGGTCAAAACCGATATGGGTGGACCCGGCGCGCCAGTCAGTATC
>JANQJN010000146.1 GCA_028281625.1 Emcibacteraceae bacterium
CAGAAGCGTTTGCTGCTGTAAAAACACTACGGCTAGTGGCCTTGGTAGTTGGCAGCATTGGCATAAAGCCCTACCACAATCAGGAAGTTTCGTGTTGCCTTTGCCACCGTAAGTCCAAGTGCCTGAACTTCTTGTGGCAATTGCGTTAGCGCCCCCTGCGCCTTATTTTGCGTTTGCACCTGGGCAATATCCGGGTCCGTTTCCGGCTCAAACGTAAGAGTGATCATCGCCGAGCCATCAAGACTGTTTGATGAAAAATAACGAAGATTGTCAATACCTACCAGGCGCTGTTCAATCACCTGAGTGACCGCATTTTCCACCGTTTCGGCAGATGCACCCGGATAAAAGGCCATGATCGACACAGTCGGTGGTGCCACCTGGGGATAAAGCTCAACCGGAAGTCCGCGAATAGAAATGATGCCCGAAAGCATCACTACAATCGCGATTACCCACGCAAAAACGGGTCTTTCAATAAAAAATCGAGCCATAGTCTTATCCTAACACTCAGTAAAAAAATTTCGAACTAGGACGCAGGTGCCCAAGGCGACGGATTAACCGTCATTCCCGGTTGGATCTTCTGATAACCTTCGATCACGATGGTTTCTCCGGCATCAATGCCTGAGGCCACAATCCAATTATCACCATATGCGCCGGAAACCATAATCGCCCGTGGGTTTACCTGGTTCGTGCCATCAATGGTCCAAAGCGTTAAACCACCTTGTGGGTTTCTGGTCGTTGCCCGTTGTGGTACAAGTACAGCCTGACTTTCACCCAGTTCGATTTTTGCACGAACGAACAATCCGGGAAGCAAAGTCTGATCAGGGTTCGGCACCAGCGCGCGGAGACCAACAGAGCCAGTGGTTTCATCCACCACCACATCGGAAAATTTAAGCTCTCCCTTTTGCGGGTGGGTCATACCGGAACTGCTATCCAATATCACTTGTACCGGGATATCGCCTGCCGCGCTCATTTCAGTACGCAGCCGCATGGAATCAACACCAGGCTGACTGATATCGACAAACACAGGGTCAAGCTGGGTGATTACCGTCAGATTGTCTGACTGATTAGTGGTAACCAGCGCCCCTTCGGTAACACTTGATCTGCCAATGCGACCAGTGATTGGGGCATACACACGGGTGTAATCCAAATTGACCTGTGCCACTTCAATGGCAGCTTCTGCAACAGCAATGGACGCTTTCGCCATTTCAAGTTCTGCTTTCACATCATCGTATGCCTGACCGCTCACCGCATTGGTTTTCACCAGTTCCGCGAACCGCGCTTCCTTGGCGGTTGCCGCATCAAGGTTTGCCTGCGCGCTTACCAGGTCGGCACGCGCACTTGCGAGCGATGCTTTATATGGGACATCGTCGATTTGATACAGCGCCTGGCCTTGCTCGACAACGGCGCCTTCTTCAAACAATCGCTGGGTGATAATACCATCCACCTGAGGCCTGATCTCCGCTTGTCTGAACGCAGAAACTCGACCGGGAAGAGTTTCTTCGCGGTTAATGGTTTCCGTTTTCAATTGATAGACGGACACGGCAGCAGGCGGCATTTGACCCATACCACCCATAGCATCGCCACCAGACGACATTTGACCTGAACCCATCGTAAAATACCAGGCGGCCACAGCGACAACGCCGACGCCCAGCGCAATAAGTAACTTACTCTTCGACACTTTATTTCTCTCTCTTACCCAATCAAGTGTTTCTTATGTTAACCATTATATGGGTGATGTGAGCATTGTCAACATAGGAATGATTAATTAATTCGTCCCGTCGGATTAACAGCACCCACTGGCTGTGGTCTTACATGCACCATTTTTGATTGCCCACCTATTTCCACACTGTAATCACCGGTTGGAACGAGCTTTCTAAAATGCACATCCTCATAGGACAGACGGCGTTTCGGTGTGGGAAGGGTATCCGCCGCACCCGCATCTGACATAAGGTCCCATTGCAGATAATTCAAGCCCTGATTTGCGGTACCGGTAAGATGCCTGACCACATTGCCGTCAGAATCCTTAACAAGTGCTTCAATTTTACCAGACGAAGTCCCCTCTTTTAAGTAATAAGTGACAACTGTACCGTAAGGTGGATTTTCGCCGCGGAAATAATTATCGCCCTGCATTTCTTCGATGGTGTTTCCGTATTTCACGCGAATGCGATGCTTGGTGGCCTGAGGAATATCAAAGATGTGAAGATCTTTTTCAAAAACATCCCCGCTCATCTGATGAAATGGTCTGATGTCAGTAACCCACATGGCATGACCAAAGGTTCCCACCACCATTTCCATATCCCGTTCCTGCAACGCCATGGACGTGACATTTGCGGTCGGAAAATTGCCACGAATCTGTACCCATTTACCACCCTGATCAAGGGAGACATAGAAGCCAAATTCTGTCCCAAGATATAAAACATTTTCATTCTTGGGATCTTCTTTGATGGAATAGGCAGGGCCCGTAGGCAAGTCACCTGAAATCACACGCCAGCTCTGGCCAAAATCATTTGTTTGATAGACGTGGGGTTCACGGTCATTGCGCCCGTAGCAATTAAGTGTTGCATAGGCACGACCATCAACAAAATGCGAAGTTTCAAGCCAGTTGACGACACATTGATTGGGTGTTCCTTTCGGAAAATTATCGGTTACGTTAGTCCAGGTCTCCCCACCGTCCCGGGTGATGGATACCCAACCATCATCGGACCCGGCCCATAGGGTATTTGGATCCTGACGCGATTCATTTACAGAAAACAGCGCACCATAACTGTGAAAACCGATTTCCATACTGTCTTCTTCCTCCCGCCCGACAATGGCGCGCTGCTGTTGCCAGGTGAGGTTTGGTGAAATTACGTCCCACTCAGCGGTTTTATTGTTGATCCGCATCAGGAAATTGTTACCCAGATAAAGAATATCCGGGTCATGATAGGAATAATGAAACGCCGGATTCCAGTCATACCGGATGCGTTCGGTAATACCGCGCTCAACAAATTCTTCAGGTGCGGGCCTAAACTCGATACGTTCCCAGTCCCGTAAATCCAGTCGTGCGGTACCTCCCATTATTTGCGCGAGATAAATGATAAATGGATCTTCCCGGTCCGTAGCGCTATCCATTCCATCACCAATATTGCGCAATTTGATCCAGTCAGCGTTGGTAATGCCCTCCTCATCATATGTACGGCTAGGCCCTCGCCAGGTACCGGTATCCTGCATTCCTCCGATCACATTGTAGGGATCCTGATTGTCAACGGAAACTTCATAAAATTGACCAATTGGAAGTGTTGTTGACGCCCAGGTTCTGGCACGATCAAAGGTGATGTTAACACCGCCGTCACCCGATACGATCATGTGATCGCTGTCTTCGGGATTGATCCAAAGAGAATGAAGATCAAAATGAACATGGCGCATATTTACTTTATGAAAGCTATCCCCTCCGTCGGTTGATCTATGAAGCTCGAGTAGTGGAAGCCAAATAGTATCATCATCATTGGGGTCGACTGTTATATTTGAATAATAATAAACTGGGCGCTCTGGGGCCTGATTTTTATGAACCCAGGTTGAGCCCCCATCATCAGAGCGGTAAATCCCCCATTGATGATTGCCATCAGGGTCACGCTCCGTCATCAGGTGAGCATATACGATATTTGAATTATTCTGTGCGACCACCAGATGGATTTTACCCATATCAACGGTGGGCAGGCCATTTGTTAGTTCTTGCCAGGTTTCACCGCCGTCATATGATTTAAATATCCCGCTGCTGGGGCCAATATCATCCATATCCCCGCCACCAAAGCGAAAACGCTGCCACATGGAGGCATACATAATATCCGGATTATAAGGATCAAACTCAATATCGTGACCACCGGTTTCCTCGTCCACATAGAGCACTTTTCGCCAGCTCTGCCCGCCGTCAATAGTTTTATAAATACCTTTTTCTTCGCTCTCCCCCCACAGATATCCGCTAGCTGCAACATAAACAATATCGGGATTGGTCGGATGAATTTTAATGTCAGAAATATGGTAGCTTTCCGGAAGTCCCATATTGGTCCAGGTTTCCCCGCCATCCACAGATTTATAGACACCGTCACCATATGTGGTCACTCGGGTGCCGGCATTTTCACCCGTGCCAAGCCAGACAATATTAGGGTCAGACTTCGAAATCGCCACATATCCGGTTGAGGCAACATTATATTGGTAAAATACATTTTTGAATGTCACACCGTGATTATCACTTTTCCAAAGCCCACCGCCGGCAGCCGTAGCAAAAATAATCCGCGGGTCATTTTCATCGGCAACCACATACCAGGAGCGCCCTGCTGGAAGCGCTGGTCCAAGCTGTCGCCATTTCCAGTCCTTAACAAGTTCAGAATTAAATTGTTCTTGAGCAACAGTTGAATTTGTTGCAAGCACACAACACATAATGAATACAAATGAAATTAATTGCCTAATGACCATAATATTTCCCCATCGTGATATTTTGTTTTTAAAAGGTTATAATTAAATTCAACCATTGTATAGCACTCTTAAAGGATAAGAAATGTCAGGAACAGAATGGATCTCGGTATCTGAAACCGGAAGCGGAAAATTTTCCAATAAAATCACTACAAGCTCTGGCCATTCAATGATAGCGGATGAGCCAAAGGAATTGGGCGGCGAGGATTCCGGCCCCAATCCCTATGACTTCCTGCTGGCGGCACTCGGTTCCTGTAAATCCATGACGATGCGCATGTATGCAAATCATAAAGGTTTTAACCTCGACCATGTAGAAGTTACCCTTACGCACCGGAAAATCCACGCCAAAGACTGCGAAAAATGTGAAACGGAAAAGGGTATGGTCGATATCATAGATACAGATATTACCATTGAAGGCGACCTTACCGATGAGCAACGCGAACGGATTTTCGCCATAGCAGAGAAATGTCCGGTTCACAGAACCATTATGAACGAAGTGGTGATTAATTCAAAACTTACAGTTTAGTTCTAATGGTCCAAAGCTCCGGAAAGAAGCGGTGATCGACCGCTTTTTTAAGCCACCCTACGCCCGCTGAACCACCTGTACCCGGTTTAAATCCAAGAATTCGTTCAACGGATACGAAATGACGATGTCGATATTGTGAAAACACATCCGCTAGTTCTGTCATCGCTTCCCCAAGCATATAAAGATCGTTCCTCGGGGTGGGGTCAGCGTACACTTTAAGCCATGAGGCTTCGATGCTGTCGTGAGGCTTGTAGGTTTCTCGCCAGTCCCTGTCCAAGCATTCAGGTGCGATGTCGTGACCGCGCCTTTCAAGAAGGAAAATTACTTCATCATAAAGACTTGGCGATGAAAAATTCTTATAAAGCGCCGGATACACATGGGGCACATTACTATGGGCATCGCACATTTTCTTGTTTTTGTTACCCAGGATAAATTCGATATGGCGGTACATGAAGGACAGCTGCCCTGACGCCACATTCAGATAATCACGGAAGCTGTTAAATCCGTCCGTCTTGATGGTGGAAAGCACTTCCCAAACGTTAACAATCAATTTTAAGATCCGCTTCGCCCGCTCCATAATCACAAAAGCATTGGCAAGATCATCATCACGAATACGCAGCTGCAGATTATAAAGCTCAAAATAAAGCGATTTGAACAGCAGCTCCTTTGCTTGCCCCATGATGATGAAACACATTTCATCATATCCTTCCGAGCGTGGGTGCTGAAGACTTAGCAGAAGGTCAATGCTTTCATAATCAATATATGGGTTACTTGTGCCTTGAAAATCCGTGATCGGCTCCCCTTCGGTTTCCACAACCTTTTTATCCCGGTCCGCATCACTAAGTGGATCAACTTTCCTTGGATAAGGTGAACCATTCACCCCTTCAGGGTCAACAATTTCAGGAATGACAAATTCGAAACTCATAATGCTTTCCCTCTTTTCTCAAAGATTAAAGAAGCTTGCCGCATTTGCGCCCAGGATGGAAGTTTTTTGTTGGTCGCTTAAGTTTGGATGATTGCGAACCAAAGCCCCCATATCAATTTCACCAAGAGGAAACGGATAATCGGTCCCGAACATAACTCGCTCTGGTCCGCTGCATTTTACCAGTAGATCAAGTGCATCATCGCTAAAGACAGCACTATCCACATAAAAGCGGTCCACATAGGAAGACGGAAGTTTTGGACAGTCCTTGCGAACTATATCTCGCTCCCTCCATGCGTTATCCACCCGGCCCATCAGGTAAGCGAAACTGCCACCCCCATGGGCGAAGCATAGCTTTAGTGACTTGGGAAGTCTTTCAAACGCGCCCGACAAAATAAGTGAAAGAATTGATAGTTGCGTTTCTGCCGGCATAGCCACCAGCCATTGCAGCATATATTTGGGCATCCGCTCCGGTGCCATCATGTCCCATGGATGAATAAGCACGGGCGCGTCAATACTTGCACAATGCTGAAGAAATGTAATCAGTCCCTCATCATCCAGATTTTTTTCCTTCACATGATTACCAATCTGCACTGCCACATGTCCGGACCTCATCGCCCGCTCCACTTCGGCACACGCAAGATCAATATCCTGAAGAGGAACCTGACACATGGTCTTCAATCGCGCTGGATTATGATCGCACATGTGAATCGCCGCATCGTTCATCACCTTCGCACATTCAAGCGCCTCAGCTGCTGGTTTTTCATAAGCGAACAGGATCGGCGTTGCGCACATGATCTGCATATCGACACCGTATTTATCCAGCTCCTCAATCCGCCGCGCCGGATCCCAACAGGCGTCATAAATGGGACGATAATCCTTGCCGTCATAGGTAATCATACCGCGCGTAGGATCCTCAAACTTGCGAAATCCCGGCCAGACACCGGGCCCAAAGCGACTTTCCATATCCGCGATATCATCGGGATAAAAATGTGAATGGATATCGATAATCATCTAAAGCTGAACCCACCCTTCCGGTGGCTTGCCTTTTCCAGGGTGAACGGTACCGCAGTTTTTGCAGGTACGTGCATCCGTATCCTGGTGAAAACCATCAAACAGCGGCGGAAGGTCTTTAACGATATCGTTGAGCTTCACTTCCACCCGGTGCACAAGATGATTGCATTTAAAACAGAACCATTCAAAACCGTCGAGCTGATCAGGTCCACGGTTTCCTTCAACCACAAATCCGATCGAGTCCGGATCCGGGCGCTGCGGGGAATGGCGCACGTGAGGCGGTAGCATATAAATCTCGCCTTCACGGATCACCACATCAATAACTTCATTGTCTTCCCAGACTTTGAGAACCATATCCCCTTTAACCTGATAGAAAAATTCCTCAACCGGGTCATCATGAAAATCAACGCGCGTGTTGCCACCACCAATTACCATCACAATCATATCGCTGTCTTGGTAGATCATTTTGTTTGCAACCGGCGGCTTTAAATCCCCGCGATTTTCATCAAGCCATTTGCTGAAGCTAAAGGGCTTTCCATGTTTAAAGACCGTCATATCTGTTCCTCCTTCACCGGCTTGTACGCCACTGCTTTTATTTCGATCAGCAAATTTGGGTGCGGAAGCTGATGGACCGCCACAGTCGTTCTGGCCGGGCCGGTTTTCGCATCAAAAAATTCACTATATGTGTCGTTGTATCCATTGAAATCATCCATATCCACGAGGTAAGTCGACACCTCCACCAGATCAGAAAGTGAAGCACCCGCCACTGCCAGTGTTTTATCAATATTTTTGATCACTGCACGGGTTTGCGCGCGTATATCAAGGCGCACATTGCCATTTTCATCGATTTCCACGCCTTCATGACTGTCATCTTCGCGGCGAGAGCTTGTCCCGGACACAAAAATAAAATCACCCGCTCGTTTAAAATGTGGGTAAGCACCCAGTGGTTTTGCTTTTCCGTCTATAATATTGTCCACCATAATATCCCTTAATGCTTCACACAGATAGTCAGTGGTTCTGAATAAAATTCGAGGCTATGAATACCACCTTCCCGGCCAATCCCTGAAAGCTTTACCCCACCGAATGGCGTGCGCAGGTCACGAAGGAACCAGTCGTTGATCCAGCAGATTCCGACTTCCATCTGTCTTGCCACCCGCGCGGCTTTATCCATGTCCTGGGTCCAGACCGCCGCTGCCAAACCATAATCAGAATTGTTGGCATATCCGATCACCTCAGCTTCATCATCAAAGGGGGCGATATGACAAACAGGGCCAAATATTTCCTCGCGCACGCAGCGGGCATCTTCTGATAACCCGGTCCATATTGTTGGTTTTATGAATGCTCCTTCATCACGCGCATCTCCAAAGTTAGGCACTTCACCCCCGGTAATGACGGTTGCGCCTTCTTCCGTGGCAAGTTTGAAATAGGAAAGCACTTTTTCTCGGTGCTCTCTTGAAATCAGCGGTCCCATGTCGGCACCTTCCTCGGGACGACCAATTTTAATCTTTTCTGCCTTCTGGGCCAAAGCCTTCACGAATTTATCAAATAGGGGCCGCTCAACATACACCCGCTCTGAACAGAGGCACACCTGCCCGCAATTTGAAAAGGCGGAGCGGATCGTCCCGGCAACAGCTTTTTCGAAATCCGCGTCGGCAAAGATGATCGCTGCATTTTTTCCGCCAAGTTCGAAAGATACCGGCTTTAGCCTGTCGGCAGCATTTTTCATAATAGCGGTCCCGGTGCGGCTTTCACCAGTAAAGGTAATCGCGTCCACATGGGGGTGTTCCACCATAAATTCACCGGTTGACCCTGGCCCAAACCCGTGCACCAGATTAAACACACCCTTTGGCATGCCGACATCATCCATAACTTCCGCCAGCAGGGTTGCTGTGGACGGCGTTTCTTCCGATGGCTTCACCACTACCGCATTACCTGCTGCAAGAGCGGGCGCCACTTTCCAGGTCATAAGAAGCAAAGGAAGATTCCACGGTGAGATCACCGCAACAACTCCAATCGGCTTATTCACAATATGGTTTGTCGCACCCTGACCATCAGTCGTATCCATCGTCCACGATTTTTCTTGCTGCTCGCGCGCGAGGTTCGCAAAAAATCTGAAATTTGCTGCTCCACGGGGAATATCGATATTTTTCACCTGTACGTGGGCTTTACCAGTATCGGCGATTTCCGCCGCAACAAAATCATCAAATCGTCGTTCAATCTCGTCCGCGACCTTGTCGAGCATATCGCAGCGTTCGGCAACGGAAAACGAGGCCCATTGCCCGCTCATCGCTTCTTTGGCAGCTTCTACCGCAGCATCCACCTGATCCTTGCTTGCTTCAGCCACTTCGCAGATCAACGTACCATCAACGGGCCTGATGTTGGAAAAGTGTTTATCACTGTCCTCAAACTGACCCCCAATGTAATTTTTAAGACGTGTCGTTGACACTTTATGCTCCTGATTTCTCGATCTGGTCACACCCTAGGATGGTCAAATATATAAATAAAATAATATAATTGCGTCCTATTATATTTTTTTTCATATATCTAGACCTTTAAATCCCAAGTGACATTAAGCCTTTTAACAATAGACAAAAACAACTAATACTATAGTCAAGTTCCATGAAATGGCCCTAATTATATTCTAGCCCTGAAAAAAGTAACAATAGTGATAGTAGAACGTGAAAATCAATTTATTCGATAAACTTGTGCACTCGTTTGTGAAAAATGCGCTTATGGCGATGCTAGGGACATTATTTTCCTTGCACGTCGCAAGTGCCGCTGATGAACTGACTTACGAACTTGAAGTGGAGGGATTGGGTCCAGAGCAAGATGTAATATCTGAACTATTTGAACAAACCTCTATCCTGATCAAGCAACAATCGGAACCCCTTATCTCCGTTGCAAACCTGAGAAGCAACCTTGAGGCAGACAAGGAAACGTTAAATGAAATCCTTCGCTCTGAAGGCTATTATAATGGCAAGATCGCCGATATTTTTCTAAGGCAGCAAAACCACTTCGAAATTAAGATCATCATCACGTCGGGACCGCTTTATACTTATGGCGATATCGAAATCGATTATCAGGATCCACAGCCCCATGACGCTCTAAAAGAAGAATTGTTCAGCGTTATCCAGATCGCATCAGACGGCGTAGCGCGTGCCGATCCAATTATTGCGGCCGAAGCCAGTATGCTAACCACACTACCTGAATATGGATATCCTTTTGTGGACACGATAAACCGTGAATTAGTAGTGGATCATCAAACCAAGCTGATGAATGTTAGGTTCGAAATCAACACTGGCGTCAGGCGCAAAATGGGGGCACTCACATTTGAAGGACAGGAAACTGTCGATACGGAATTCATCGCCCAGTTTGCCACATGGCCAGTAGATGGTTATTTTGAACAAAACCACATTGACGAACTCCGCGATAGGATCATTAAATCCAATCTTTTTTCCGGTGTGGCGATTGATATCAACGAGCAGGGCACAGAGCATGCTGCCATTACGGTGAACCTCATCGAATCAAAGCACCGCACTATTGGTACGTCGGCTGGGTACTCCACCGCGGAAGGCATTGGTGGTGAAATTTCCTGGCAGCATAGAAATTTTATGGGCGACGGAAAACGGCTCAAGGTCACAGCACGTGGTTCTGAGATTGAACAATCGCTTGCTGGCCTCCTGGAACTTCCGCATTTCAAGCGTCTTGATCAAACTCTGTCCTTTGAAGGGGTGTTCAGAAGGCAAAATACCGATGCCTTCTTTGCCCATGTCATCGAAACACGCGCTGGTATTGATAGGGTTCTAACCGATAAACTGGCGTTGCTCGCAAATGTTGAGCTTGAATATAGCGATGTAGAAGATGCGGTTCAGGACCAGGATTTCTTCCTGATATCCTTTCCGGTCGGATTTCGCTGGGACAGTTCGGATAATCTTCTCGACCCAGGTAGCGGATACCGTGCGTCACTGATCACCGCACCAAGCTACGGCATCGGCGATGAAAAGTTTGAATTCCTCAAAACAGAATTTCGCGCTAGCGCTTATTTTCCCCTGACTTCAACAAAGAATATTGTATTCGCTGCCCGCACCAGACTGGGCTCAATCATTGGCGTTGATAATACCACGCTACCGGCTACAAGCCGTTTCTTCTCTGGCGGCGGAGGCTCCATCCGCGGTTATGGGTTTCAGCGCGTGGGGCCGCTGGCCCTAGATGATAGCCCCCTTGGTGGACGTTCGGTAAATGAATTTGCCACTGAGCTTCGCTGGAAGTTTGAAAATAATCTTGGCTTCGTTCTCTTTACAGAAGCCGGTAATGTTTATGACAGCAAAACACCTGAATTTAATGATTTCAGATACTCTGCTGGCGTCGGCGCGCGCTACGCCACCGGTTTTGGCCCGGTACGTTTTGATGTGGCGATCCCACTCAACAAACGTACGAACGACAGTGATTTTCAGATTTATATTAGTTTGGGGCAGGCTTTTTGATGGCTGATAACGTAAAAAATATTTCTGTTAAAAAATGGGCCAGAATAACTGGTGTTTCTGCGCTTGCAGTCGTTGTTGTTTTTGTCTCCGGTCTGCTTTACCTGAATTCTGACAGTGGTCGATCAATGCTCACCAATTACTTGAATGAAACTATATCAACACCGGACAGCACATTCGAAATTTCTGGAATAGATGGTTCGCTTTTCTCAACGCTGGAAATACCCTCACTCTCAGTGAGTGATACCAGGGGCAAATGGCTTGAAGTAGTTGAAGTTAGCATTGAATGGTCCCCTATGTCGCTGCTTTCCGGAACATTCAGTGCCCGGAATATTAATGCGAAGTCCGTCACGCTTTTAAGGATGCCAGAGCCTTCGAAGTCGGCAAATGAGGACATCGGCGAGCCATTCGCTCTGCCTTCACTACCCATTGACATCGAGATTGATCATTTTGGCATCTCCACTATTTTGACAGGACAGGACCTGGTCGAAACAGCGCCGGACTTTTCACTTGGCGGTGCTTTAAGACTAACGAATACCGAAGGTGCTGAAGCGAAACTTGAGCTACTCGGCAACGCCAATAATAGTGATCGGATCAGCCTTGATGTTACATATCCTCAGAACGGGTCAAACTTAGATACAGATTTTGTTCTCTTCGCGCCGCAAGGTGGCCTTTTAGAGGCACTTTCGGGACTTGTTTTGAAAAAGGATCTAAACTTAACGCTTACAGGCACTGGCCCCATCAATAACTGGATGGGCAGTGGTCACGTAACAAGCGGAAATGAGGAAATATCAACCTGGCAAATCAGCAACAATGACCAGGGCCTTTCCATTGAATCAAGCACTGATCCTTCGATGTTCTTGCCTGTAGATTTTCATTCGTTAGCTGGTTCACCGCTATCGGTGGAGATGACAATGAGACCTGTCAACAATGAAAATGATCAGTTCATTTCAGGACAGTTCTATAACGATGTTGCCAAAATCTCATTAACCTCCAGCATCAATCTTGAAGACTCTCCCAAAATTGGTGAAACAATACTGGAGTTAGAAACCATTAGTACGTCACCGATCAATGATCTGATTGCACCAGCTTCAATAGAGCCATTAATAGTAAAGGTGACGCTTTCTGACATTTTGAGCACACCTTATATACAGTTGAGTGTGAGCGATGCCCAAATCAGCATTTCGGATCAGGTTGAAATGACACTGGACGGCGATGTCATGGCGATTGTGAATGACACCATTCGCATTACCACCGCCGGCGACATTTCCAATCTACGCGGTTCCGCCATAGCAGGTACGGGTGAATTGCTTAACACTCCCCTCCATTGGAACGTCGAAAGCACTTATATACAGCAAGCTGGGCAAGTTCGTGTTGAAAGTGCAAGGCTTACACATGATGAATTTGAAGTTTCCGCCGTTGCCAATTATGGCACCTCGAATGGCTCGCTAACTGCGAACATCGACGCCGCGCTGTCCAGTCTGGAATCAACAATGCAAAAACTGGACGTGGGTTTTGAACTAGCCGGGAATGCTAGCACGCGTATCGATGTTTCACAAACAAGCACCAATGCACCACTGCAAGCGACAGTATCGGTAACCGCTGAAAAAATCGAAACAGAAAATGAAACTTTAAACTTGTTGATCGGCTCCACACCCGGATTTAGTGGGGAAATAGAACAAGCCACCAACGGCGTACTTCATTTTTCAGATGTACGTTTTTTTGCTGATATGATTAACATGAATGCGACGGGAAGATTAACCGCTGAGCAGAACCTTGAAGCAACATCATTTATGTTCAATTTTCAAAACTTGGAAAAACTAGTAAACATGGGCGGGCCAACTATCGCAGGGGATCTGACAATCGATGGCAGAATATCCGGCAATGTTACGTCGCCCAACCTGGAAATTGCTACTGGATTTAATGCCCTTGATATACAAGGCGTTTCACTAAAGAATTTTGAAGCACACGCAGAGCTATCGGATCTTGCAAACAATCTGAATGGAGAAATTAGTGCAAGTTCGAGCAGTAACCTTGGCCCGCTTCAATTGGAGGTATCCGTTGCGCGGGATGAGGAAGTATTAAATGTTCGCTCTATTTTGGCAACGCTCGGAAATTACAATCTGGCGGGAGAGCTTCAATTGCCGACCAGTAGCCCTATAACAGGAGACATGGCCCTGACCACAACGGAAGATAAGGATCATCCCTCAATAATCAATGGGGATGTAAGCTTGAACGCCCTTTTTTCCGACAATAACGGCCTACAAAATATTTCGATAAATGGCGAGGTTTCTGAAATTGTATATACATCCGACCCCGCGACAAATATTACGGTCGATGCAGCGACGATAAATGGTGACATTTTATTCACCGAAACGAGCCCCGAAATCACGCTGAACGCTGATATTTCCAACTTGAATCACCCCGATATTAGCGCAAGCAATGCTGCAATGGAGATTAACCAAGTAGGCGACGCAACAGCCTTTGTGATAACTGCTGACGGCACCGATACACAGCCATATGCGATTGAGATAAATGGCGATTTCACCGTGAGCGACGAAGCGCAGCTGGTGAATGCGGCGCTTACCGGTACCATTGCCGAAACGCCGATAGGTTTTGATCATGATGGTGCCATTCAAATCACATCAACTGAAACACAGATCAATGGCTACACTGTCGGATTGGGGGATGGAACGGTCTCAGGATCAGCACATATTGCGAACGATAACATCACTGCGAATATCGAAGCATTAAATGCTGACCTTCGCCCACTAATGGCTTTGATGCCGGATATCCCGCTTATGGGCATTTTAAATGGATCCGCTGATTTTAGGGGTACACCAAAAGCACCCGCGTCCCAATTTGATTTTACCCTATCGGAAATCATATTTGATGAGCAAACAGGCATTGCGCCAGAGGATCTTACCGTTTCACTAAATGGGAATGTTAGTGACGAAGTGCTGAAGGCGAGTGGCGATCTAATCTACCCGGGCCAGTTCAACGCTAACTTTAATGCGACAGTACCGCTCCACACGGAAGCAGGATTATCAGTGTCACAAACAGCTCCACTTTCCGGCGAGGTAGAGTGGAACGGTGAAATAGGTTCTATCTGGCCAGCCTTAAAATTGATTGATCATGATTTAAGCGGCAGTCTCGATGGCACACTTACCCTTTCCGGTAACATCGAAACACCCGATATTGACGGATCACTTTCCTTGTCACAAGGCAGATACGAAAATATGCAGACAGGTTTTGTTGCCACTGACATTGATATGCTCGCCAATATCGAAAACCGCAAGTTCATGCTAGAGCGCTTTAGCGCCAGCGACGGCGAAGATGGCACTATCGCCGCAAATGCAGATGTCACCTTAAACCCGGATTATAGTTTTTATGCTCGAACGGAACTTAAACTCTTGAGCGCGAAACTGGTACGTCAGCCGGAGCTTTCCATTGAAGCGACAACAGATTTGACTTTTATAAAGAATGATATTGAGACAAGCTTACGCGGCGATATCATCGTTGATCGCGCGGATATTGGCGCCATCGAACAGGGTGGCCCATCCATCACTACCTTAAATGTGACCGAAATCAATGGCGAAAGCATCGCCGGTGATAATGGACCAGAAGAAGATGCTCTGGGTCCCATTGACCTTGATCTTTCATTAGATGTGCCGGGACAGCTTTTTGTCCGCAGCTTTGGTCTGGATTCTGAATGGCAAGCGGATCTCACCGTAACTGGCACATCGGAAAATCCTATCGTCGCCGGCTCCGCCGAGCAAATCCGTGGTTTCTTCGAGTTTTCCGGCAAAAGATTTGATCTTACACGCGGCAGCTTTTCCTTCCCGGGGGATGCGACAAACGATCCGATTATTGAGATTATGGCAGAACACCAACTCACCGATATGACAGCCAATCTTCGGATTTACGGCCGTGCATCAAACCCAAGCCTTGAAATG
>JANQJN010000160.1 GCA_028281625.1 Emcibacteraceae bacterium
AAACTATCGGATGCGATCGAAGTTGGTATCGGTAATCTTGTTGATGCTGATCTGGCTCGTGAAAGTGCGAAACTGCAATCGTTGCAGGTGAAGCAGCAACTTGGCTTACAAGCCTTGTCAATTGCGAACCAGGCTCCGGGAACAGTGCTCTCACTCTTCCGTTAATTGGATTTGTTTTTGGTGGGAATTCATTTTCCCACCAAAATCAGTAACAGTAGTAATGTTGAACTTTAACTAGGATTGGATTAAACAAAGAGGCTATTATGGTTGATGGAATTTACACATATGGTGCGGGGGCGTCCGCAGCTGGTGTTGTCCAGGAAACGGCTGCCCCTCGAAAAAGAGACGGTGGCTCGGCCACTGATGACGCTAAGGCAAGTCTAGAAGAGACTAAAGCGGTACAGTCCGAAACCATTAATAAACTATTGAAGAACAAAGTGAGTGAAGGAGCCGATTTCGTCAGTCAGGCGGAAACGATTCTGAACAAAGCTTTGTCCCTGAAATCTGCGAATACCAAGTTAAGTATTGACGTTGATGATGACACCGGTTTGTTTGTTTATAAGGGGATAGATAAACAGTCAGGCGAAGTTGTTTCTCAATTTCCTGCGGAAGAGATATTGGCACTTATTGCCTCTTATCGTGAAGCAGAGGGCATTGTTGTCGACGAAAAAGTTTAAACTCGTCAGAATGAACTATTAATAATGAAAAAGCCTGTATGATTTTTTCATACAGGCTTTTTATGTTTTGTATTCTATTTTCGCCTGAATAAATACAGCTCAGAATGGAAACCATCGACCGTTTGAAATCCAAATGGAAATACATTTCTATCCACAAAGTCATACTCGGGTAGCATTTTTGCGTAGTCTTCGTCGAGAATTGGTGTTTCCACTCCCAGACTGTCGGCAGATATTTTCTTTTGTTTTCCTTCGCGCAGATTTCTAAGAAGGATCCATTTGCTGCCAAGGCGCTTCACATGGGAAAGATAGTTTTCCACCACTGGCGGTTCCATTTCCTGAAATGATATGAAATTTACAAAAAGGTCGACCTGTCCTTTTAATTTTTCGATTTGCCAGGAGCAAAGAACTGAAAGTGGCGGCAGCTCATCTATAATAATTTCTTCTTTATCTTGAGTGCTCTTAAATGTAGCGACATTGTTGGTTCCGAATGTTTCACTTAGATAATATTGTGATGCATAACTGGTGGGTGGAATGTCAATATCGATATAGCGCATTCCATCGATGTTGCTGTTAAACATTATTTCTCCAAGGGATCCAAATCCACCACCAATTTCCAAAACAGTTCTGGGAACATCATTTCCCAGATGTTTCTTTAAAAAACAAAGGCCAAGAAGGTAATTAAGTGACGAACGACTGAAGTTTCGTCCGTCAAATTCAAAATGCTCCTTTGGGTTTCCGACAGTGCTTTCAGAAAAACTGTGAAAATGAGGAAGTTTATTTTTATCATCACCGGCAAGTAGAACCCGATAATCAGCAAGTGCAGAATTATAACCGCCGAAAAACTGATCAAGCGCAGAGAGCTGCTTTGGACTTTGATCGACTTTTTCACGGTAATAGTCGGTCACGCCGTCAATAGCGTTTTGAGAAAAACCGGAACCTGGTGTACCAAATGTGGGGACAAAAAAATTAAGTGGCATGGTGAGTGCTCTGAAGTTTTCCATACCATGCTCTTCAAAATCATCAACCATTTTTCTTGAAGCCTCCGCCCAAAAGGCGGTTGGACGATACAACGCGTGCTGCCTGTCCATTTCGGTTCGGGCGTCAAACAATTCTTTCAAATCAGTCATATAGGGAAATCCCAATTAGCATTTAACATTATGTTTTTTTCCCAAAGATTGTATCATTTTTGCTCGACAAAGCCAGCTTATTATCCGTTCGATTCGGGAATTGAATCGATCATAATGGTGGCTGGTAATGATTTGGGAATGTAATAACTTGATCGTTCCGTGCTCGCGCTATAAACTATTGAAATATGACACTAATTTAAGGTGCGACCATCAGATGACTAAAGTTGTTTTCCGTACAGCAGCAGGAAAAAATATTGGCATCGGTCATTTGATGAGATGTCTTCATCTGGTTCGTAAAATCGAGGAATTTGGCGGCACATCTGTCCTGATACTGGATCATCTTCCTGATGAATTAAGCCCCTTTTTAAAGGGGTATTTAGTTGTTTCACTTTACGGTGACGTTAAGAATGAAATTGACTCTGAAAAGGATGCCGAACTTTTCCTAAAACATTGCGGCGAGGCTGACTGGGTGTTTTTGGATGACTATCGGATTGGAAAACACTGGGAGGAATATGTTTCAGAAAATAGCAATGCGAAACTTTGTGTGATTGATGATTTGCTGCGTCCGCACCAGTGTGATGCGATCATTGATGTAGGCTCCCGCAGTGAAGCAAACATAGAAGCTTGGTTGACGCAATTGCCGGCTGATGCTCACAAGATGATTGGTCCAAGATACACTATCCTGTCTAAACATTATCAACAGGATTGGCGTAAGCTGAAAAGAAATGAACCATTTTCCGTACTCATAAGTTTAGGTGGTACAGGCGATATGGGGATCTGCGCGGGTATCGCGGGCGTGTTGCTTGAAACCTTTGAGAAGGACATTCAAATAAATATTATGATCGGCCCGCTCGCAAAAGGTCGAGACGCGTTGATGAACCAGTTTGAAAGAGTTCAAAATGTAAACTGCCTGACCGGTGTGACTGAAGCCTATCCGCTGCTCAAGGAAACAGATCTATATATTGGTGCGGCAGGGACGACCCTTTTACAGCTTCGTTCACTTAATATTCCCGCGCTTACTTTTTCCATCGCGGATAATCAAAGAAACGATGTTTTTAATATGGAAAAAATCGGTCATTATTTTCATTTAAACAACTGGTCCGAAGCTGACTATCCGATGATCGCCAGGTTTGCGCAAACGGTTTGCGATAATTACGACGCGATTTTGCGTATGGGTGATAATCCAAGGGATAATATTGATGGACTGGGAAGTCGGCGTATCGCTGCCTTTCTGTGCGATAAGGAAATGGAAGAAGATGAAAAAGAAAGTCTCCAATCTGAAGATGAAACGTTGGAGCGGCTTGCGAACGATTATGCAATAAGGCCTGTGCGCGATACGGACATAAACTTGTACCGCCACAGCCGTAATTTGGATAACAACCATAAATTCATGACTTTGGTGGAGAAAATACCCGCCATCGGACACTATAACTGGTGGTTTAACAACAACCGCGAATCCTTTCTTCTGGAAAAAAAAGGAAGTCCGAGCTTGATTATATGGCACAACAGGGTACAAGCAGACGGTCAGGAATTCATGAATGCAGGTTGGTTTGTATGTAACGAGCAAGATGCTGATTTTAAAGATGTATTGCTGGCCATGAACTGGCAAACTAAATACTGCCAACAGCATCATGCAGGACTTCCCTGGCTTTCGGTGGTCAAAAAAGACAACACTTTTGCCAAGCAAGTAGATGATTATTTCGGTTTTGAAGAAATGGACGAAAATCATCCTCAGTTCGACATTTGTCAGCAGATGTTTTCTTTTGCAACAAAAGAGGATTTTCACTACATTATGTTTGACGGAATTGCCAAACGGCAAAGACCGCCAAAGAGGCAGTAGGAAAGGCTTGAAACGAGCACTTGTTATATGAAAACCATTTCAATCGGGGATAAAAAAATTGGTGACGGCGAAAATGCTTATGTGATCGCCGAGCTTTCCGGAAATCATGGCGGAAGCCTTGAAAAATGTATCCGTCTTTTGCACGCGGCATGTGATACTGGCGCAGACGCCATCAAACTGCAGGCATATCGGCCGGACACGATTACCTTAAAAAGTGATAAGGACGACTTTTTAATCGCCAAGGATAATGCCTGGGCCGCCTACAACAATCTTTTTGAACTTTACGAGCAGGCCCACACGCCCTGGGAATGGTTTCCAACATTATTTGAAGAAGCTGGTAAAAGAGGGGTAGAGCTCTTCGGTTCAGTCTTTGATGAAACTTCGGTGGATGAGCTGGAGAAGTATCCCTGCAAGGCTTATAAAATTGCCTCTCCTGAAATTGTTGATATGGGCTTGATCCAAAAGGTGGCAAAAACAGGTAAGCCAGTAATCGTTTCAACAGGCCTGGCTTATATTGAGGATATTGAAAATGCAGTTAAATGGCTGCGTGATGCAGGCTGCGATGAAATCGTTCTGCTAAAATGCACATCAGCCTATCCCACACCGCCAGATGAAGTCCATCTTAAAACCATCAAGGATCTTGAAGAAAAGTTTGGTTGCTATGCAGGACTGTCTGATCACACAACTGGAATTGGTGTTTCTGTTGGGGCGGTAGCGCTTGGTGCTAAGGTAATTGAAAAGCATGTGATGCTTGATGATGAAGAAGAGACAGTAGATAGTTTCTTTTCGCTGTCTCCCGAAGAGTTTAAACAAATGATTACGGAAATTCGCTGCGTCGAAAAAGCGGTCGGACGGGTGTTTTATGAACTAAGCGCTGCAGCAGAAAAAAATCGCAGTGGTAGGCGGTCACTTTACGTCAGTGCAAAGGTCGGAAAAGGTGAAAAATTCACTGAAGACAATATCAAGTCGGTCCGTCCCAGCTATGGGCTCGCACCAAGATATAAACCTGAAATAATTGGTAAAAAGGCGCGTGTTGATTTGGATATCGGGGACCGCTTGAGCTGGGATGTGATCGAATAGGCAAATTTCGGCGCATTACGTTCCATTGAACACTGATTTCGAGCGTAACTCTTTACGAATACTTAATTATTTGTCATTAATCTCATGTTCTGGTAAATAGTAAAAATACGTAGAAATTGAATGATTTAAGGAAGAATAGGCGTGAGTAACATAGAAAAATACAAGCAGGCATTTGTGGAAAGTTTTTCGCTGTCCTCTGATGTAAATGTGCAGGAACTTGCCTATCAATCAATTGCTGAGTGGGATTCAGTAGGTCACATGGGCCTGATTGCGAATCTTGAAGAAGTTTTCGATATTATGATGGATATGGAAGACATTATAGATTTTGGATCCTACGAAATCGGCATTGATATCCTGAAGAAATATCAAGTTGATCTGTGATCGAGAAAATCCTCAATAACGGTGCATCCGATCAGATCGCCATCATTACCGAAACCGGTGATCAGGTCACATATTCCAAGCTTTCCATCGATGTAAAAAATGTTGGTTCCACTCTCAAAGACCGTGAGCTGATCTTTATCGTGTGCCGTAATGATTATGTCTCAGTGCTGTATTACCTGGCCGCCATGGATGTAGGTGCGGTGCCGCTTCTTTTGGGCTCTGACACGGGAGGTGAGCAGTTAAAGCAGCTCACTGATATCTATGCGCCCCAGTTTATCTTGACACCCGAAGCATTTGAAAGTGTTTCAAATGACTACGAGCGGCATTCAATATATGAACACTACTGTCTTTACAGAAGCAAGCAGCAGGTAAGGGTCGAAATTCATCAAGATCTGGCCTTTCTTGCCACTACGTCTGGTTCAACCGGGGACCCGAAGTTGGTGAGGCTTTCTACTGAAAATTTAACGTCAAATGCCAAGTCCATCGCCGAATATCTGGAGATTAAAGCGGATGATCGCGCCATAACGTCGCTTCCGATTAATTACTCATATGGCCTTTCCGTTGTGAACAGCCATTTAATCGCGGGTGGTTCAATTGTCCTTAGCGATCATTCGCTCATGGAGCGGGAATTTTGGGGAAGCTTAAATGATCATTCTGTCACCAGTTTCGCTGGGGTGCCTTATCACTACGAAATGCTTCTGCGCCTTGGGCTTCAGCGATTGAATATACCGACCATCAAAAAAATGACCCAGGCTGGTGGTCGGCTCGCTGCGGGCAAAATGGAAAAGGTTTACGCATTTTGTGAAGAAAAAGGTATCAAGTTTTGGACCATGTATGGTCAGACCGAGGCGTCACCTAGGATATCATATGTCCCATCAGAAATGACAGCAAAAAAACCAGACAGTATTGGTATTGCAATTCCTGGCGGAAAATTATGGATCAAAAGCGAAGACGGGCAGGACATCAGTAAAAGCAGTGAAACGGGGGAACTTGTATACGAAGGCGACAATGTGTGCTTGGGATATGCACTAAGTGCCGCTGATCTGGCCCTTGGTGATGAAAATAAAAGGGTGCTATCAACGGGTGACCTTGCCCGTAGTGATAAAGATGGTTATTTTTATCTCGAAGGCAGAATAAAACGTTTTCTAAAAGTTTACGGCAATAGAATATCATTGGAACAGGTTGAAAAAATAGTACATGAGTTAGGCTTTGAAGGCGTGGCGCATGGCCAGGATGATCAATTGGTAGTTCACATAGTAGAAAGTCAAACTATTGATTTGGAAGACATAAAACGAAAAATATCCGATGAGGCGGGAGTGCAGCTGTCGGCAATTAGGGTTGATGAAATTGAAGAAATACCAAGGCTCGCAACAGGGAAAGTCGATTATCAATGCTTGAACAACAAAGTTTAGCATCGTTACTTGAATGGCCCGTTTTCAGCATGAGCTCCGCTGAAAAAGAGCAACTGCTTCTAACAGAGATGCAGCGCCTGACTGATCTTCATATGGAGGCTTGCGCGCCGTATAATTCTGTGGTCACCAAACTTCATTTTGAAAGTCAGGATCTGCAGTCTCTGACCGATATTCCTTATATTCCGGTACAGCTGTTTAAGCACCAACGGCTCGCCAGTGTGCCGGAACAGGATATTGTAAAAACTATGATGTCGTCGGGCACAAGTGGGCACAATCCCTCAAAAATTTTCCTTGATAAAAACACCGCCGCTTTACAGATCAAGATACTCGCACAAATCATGGGGGATTTTATTGGTAAAAAGCGGCTTCCCATGTTGATTATCGATTGTAAAGCCACTGTAACCGACAGATATCGCTTTTCCGCAAGAACTGCTGGAATTCTTGGATTTTCCATGTTTGGCCGTGACGTTGAATATGCGCTTGATGATGACATGTCCCTAAATGTGGATCGGGTAAGAGCGTTTCTCGAAAAACATGAGGGCGAAAATATCTTGCTGTTCGGTTTTACTTTTATCATTTGGCAGCACCTCGTACGAGCGCTGGAAAAGTTAGATGAGTGCCTGCCGCTGGCGAATGGTATTCTTATTCATGGTGGTGGATGGAAAAAGCTTTTAAATGAAGCGGTAGACAATAATGAATTTAAAGAGCGCGTGGGCGCCTCAACAGAAATTAACAAAATCCATAATTACTATGGCATGGTAGAGCAAACAGGCTCCATATTCATGGAATGTGAAGAGGGGCACCTGCATACCTCGGCTTGGTCGGATATCATCATCCGGGATCCTTACGATTTTTCTCCACTTCCCATAGGCGAAAGCGGGCTCATACAGCTTCTTTCTGTTATACCGCACAGCTACCCTGGTCATTCGATTTTAAGCGAAGATGTCGGAGAGATCTTGGGTATTGATGATTGTCCCTGTGGGCGACATGGAACCTATTTTAAAATTGAAGGCCGTCTTGAACAGGCGGAAGTTAGAGGGTGCAGTGATAGCTATACCTAAAGATATATCGGACAAGATCACCATTTTGGTAGGTGATCCCGCCACGTTGGACAATCGTCCTGCGAGCGTCTGGGAACCGGCCCGAGTATCTTTCCTGTCTGAGCTCTCTAAAAAACTAATTGCCCATGCTGATGCAAAGAGACGCCCAGATGTAATGAGTTTTGCGTACTGGATTAGAAGAGCGAACCTAGTCAAGATGCAGGAACGCACCAGCGGACCTGATAGTAGCCGTATAGGTCTTGGGCTTGTTTTTCATATATGTCCGTCCAACGTACCGGTGAATTTTGCCTTTTCACTTGCTTTTGCGCTGCTTTCTGGAAATAGCAGTGTATTACGACTGCCAAGACGAGAAGATCCTACATATACGATCATAGTTGAAGCGATAAATGAACTGCTGGCCGAGCACGAACAAGAAGCCATAAAAGCCGCCATCCTGGTGGTTCGTTACGAACGGGATGATGATTTAAATGCTTACTGGTTATCACAGGCCGATGGCCGCATCATCTGGGGTGGTAATCAAACAGTGAACCACATGCGCAGCTTTGATGTGCCGCCGCGCTCTAGGGAAATAGCTTTTCCTGATCGTTATTCTTTGTGTGCGCTTTGTGCAGATGCTATTTTGAGGCTGGAGGGTGACGCGCTCGAGAAATTTTGCGCGGCGCTCTATAACGATATATACCTTATGGATCAGGCCGCCTGTTCATCACCACAACTCCTTGCCTGGACCGGGAAAAAGGATGATGTTACTGCCGCGCAAAATAAGCTCTGGCCAGCCTTTATCAAACACAGTAAAAGTCGCTACGAAATTAAACCCATTCAGGTGATGGAGAAATTCGTTGATGCCTGCAGTGCTGCCATCAGCAGCGAAAATGTCAGCGACATTAATCGTGACGATTATGTTTTGTACCGTTATGAACTGAATAATCTTGATGAAACTCAGGATGACAGTCGCGGCTACAGCGGTACCATTCATGAAGTCGCGCTTACTTCTCTTGACGAACTCGCGCCTATCGTCAAGAAAAACTATCAAACTTTAAGCTATTTCGGGTTTTCAAAAGATGAGCTCAGATCATTTGTAAATGAAAATCGCTTACGTGGTATTGACCGGATTGTTCCCGTAGGACGAGCGCTTGATATGGATATTGTCTGGGATGGATATGATATGATTTCAACCCTGTCACGAATTGTCGAAATAGGTTAAAAAAATATACCCTTTGACGCATGAATAAGTCATAATAACCAAAAATTCGGGAGGGCAGACGCATATGGAAAAATTCAGCTTGGATTGTACGGAGCTTCAGGAATATCAGCCCAACCGTTATCCCTTTTTGATGATTGATCATGTAGAGGAAGTTGTGCCTGGAAAATATGCATTCGGCCACAAGAATCTTACCTTCAATGAATGGTATTTTCCCGAACATTTCCCCGAAGGGCACAATATGCCGGGGGCACTTCAGCTTGAAGCGCTGGCACAAATGCTTACCGTCGCAATCACCACTCAAGAAGGATTAAAAGGAAAGGTTACCCATGCGCTTCAGCATCTGGTGCGTTTTAAACGGGAAATTTTGCCGGGGGAACGACTTGACATTCATGCGGAGGTACTGTCTTGGAAGCGCGGCATTTGTAAAGGCAAAGGCACGGCGTCAGTAAACGGCGAAGTTGCCTGCGAAGCTGAAATGATGATCACCATACCTGAAATTTTGGAACAATATCTGCCACCGGGGAAAGATAAAAAATAATGGATCCAGTTGACGTCGTCATTGTCGGGTCCGGTGCCAGTGGTGCCGCCGCAGCCTGGAGCTTAAGTAGGGATTCTTATCTAAAAATCGTATGCCTTGAACAAGGCGGCGTTAGCGACGCAAGTAAATATCCTGCGCATTATCCGAATTGGGAGTTAAGCAGGAACGGTGAAGCCAGTTCCAAGCCATCAGAGCGAAACAACCCCGCAGACTATCCCATTGATGATAGAAACTCGCCCATATCCATTGCCAATTTCAACGGTTTTGGTGGCAGCACGATTTTGTATTCAGGGCATTTCCCGCGTTTCCATCCTTCTGATTTTAAAGTGAGATCTCTTGATGGAGTGGGCGATGACTGGCCATTTGACTATGAGGACGTTGAGCTCTTTTTTAATGAAAATGAACAAATGATGGGGATCGCTGGTTTGGTCGGGGATCCGGCCTATCCTGAATATAAAAAATTACTTCCGCCCGTGCCCATGGGCCCGATGGGTGAGAAAATAGGGGCCGCGTTTAATGCGCTTGGTTGGCATTGGTGGCCATCCTACAGCGCGATCAACACCCGGTCCCACGGTGACCGCGGACCTTGTATAAATCTTGGTCCTTGTAATACAGGTTGTGCTCAAGGGGCGAAGGGAAGTGTTGATGTGACTTATTGGCCGGTCGCTTTAAGGCAAGGTGTCGAAGTGCGTACAAATTGCGCCGCTTATAAAATAGCAATGGATAATGAAAATAACGCCAAGGGTGTCCATTATTTTGATGAAAAGGGGGTGAGGCAGTTTCAGGAAGCATCCGTCGTTATTTTAGCCTGTAGTGGCATTGGCACCCCACGACTTTTGCTCAATTCAAAATCTTCTGCTTTTCCTGATGGTCTGCTAAATGAACACGGCAATGTCGGACGAAATTTGATGGTCCATCCTCTTGGTTATACCGAAGCGGTGTTTGATGAGGATTTAAAATCCAGTATTGGTCCCCATGGATGTTGCATATTATCGCAGCAATTTTATGAAACTAAGGCAGATCGGGAGTTCCAGCGCGGATATACTATGCAGGTCCTCCGCGGCGCGCCACCGATGGAAACCGCAGTGTCAGGTTACATGATGCGGCGAATACCCCTTGGGCCGGATCATCACAAAAGCTTCTCGAAATATTTTAATAAATCCATTGGAATTGCGGTAATTGCGGAAGACTTGCCGGATCCGGAAAACAGGGTAGAACTAGACCCCGAGAATTGCGATGCGCATGGTTCTCCCGGTGCAAAAGTAACTTATACACTTGGTGATAATACAAAAAAAATACTCAGCCATGGCACGAGTAAGAGTAAAGAGGTTCTTGAACAAGCCGGCGGTCAGGTAACTTCATCCTTTGCACCTGTTCGGGACACCGGCTGGCACTTGATGGGTACGGCGCGCATGGGCCATGACCCGAAAACATCTGTGGTAAACGCATTTGGCCAAGGTCATGGCGTGCGCAATTTGTTTGTGGTCGATAGCAGCATATTTGTGACTTCTGGCGCCGTAAATCCTGTGGCGACGGCGCAGGCATTAACCCTTAAAATATGCGATAACCTTCGTAACAATTTATCTGAACTTATGAGGTCCACATGATCGGTCTATTTTTGGATACAATTCTGCCAGCTGATCCTGAACTCAATATGCCTTCTGGGGCGTCCATCGGTATTGAAGCGTTTGTTCGTGATGCGGCAACACAAACATCAATTGACGAGTATTTTATATTGCTTGACCAACTGGCCCAGGAAAAATTCGAACGACCTTTTAAAGATCTGAGTGCAGAAAACCGCCTTCAAATTGTAGAACTGAGCAAACGAAAAAATAATAGACTTGCCAATACCATCATTCTACATTGTTTGAAGGCTTATTATACAAACGAAACAATACTAAAAAACTTGCCGGCTGGCGCTGTTCCACCTTTTCCGACAGGAAATATTTTGGAAGAAGATGATTGGTCGCTACTTGAGCCGGTTTATGAAAGAGGGCGAATTTACCGTTCGGTATCATCATGACAGAAGCTTCCTCAAATAACATTAATCTTGGCGGAAAAGTTGCCGTCGTAACCGGGGCTAATCGTGGGATAGGCAAACAGATCTGCGAAACATTTCAAAGTGCTGGTGCGCATGTGATCGCTTGTGCCCGTACACAAAATGAAAAATTCACGAACTGGGTTAAAAGTAACAATATGTCTGCGGTTTCTCTGGACTTGGAAGATAGTTTATCAATCAAATCAGCGATCAAGGAAATTAGAGCCATTTCAGGAAATGTCGACATCCTTGTTAACAATGCTGGGATCGGGCATGGTGCGCTATTCCAAATGACCAAGGCAGCTGACCTCAGAAAAGTCTTTGAGATTAATTTTTTCGCACAAATTGAACTCTCACAAGGGATTTCGCGGTTAATGATGCGTCAACAATGTGGTGTTATTATCAATATTTCATCGTCAACGGCGAGGATCGCCGATTCGGGTACGCTCGCTTATGGTAGCTGTAAAGCAGCACTCAATAGAGCAACCCAGAGTATGGCGAGCGAGTTAGGTGTTGCGGGGATCCGGGTCAATGCGATTGCACCGGGTGTTACGGAAACAGATATGGCTGATCAAATGGACGAAGCAGCGCGCGAAAAATTGGTTTCAAGTTCCGCGCTTAAAAAAGCAGCAAGCCCACAGGATGTGGCCAATGTGGCGCTGTTCGTTGCTTCCGATCTGGCTTCTCATATAACGGGTCAGATTATAAGTGTTGACGGCGGAATTGTTTAATATACGGACATTTGAATGAAGCGAAATGATATTGAAAATATGGCACTTGAAATGCGCCGCAAGATACTCGATATCAGTTTTGAGTGTGGGCATTCGACCCATATTGGCGGCGCACTTTCGATGGTGGAAGTTATGTCAGTGCTTTATGGGCAAGTGCTTAAGTTTGACCCAAGTAATCCACGATGGCCTGATCGGGACCGCTTTATCTTGAGCAAAGGGCACGGCGTGCTGGGATACTATCCTGCGTTGTTAATGGCTGGTATCATTAGCGAAGAAATCTTCAGTACTTTCCTTCAGGATGGCACTGATCTCATTGCCCATCCCGTGATGAATATGGATCTGGGGATCGAATCTTCAAACGGTAGTCTGGGGCAGGGGCTTTCCATGGCTGTAGGCATTGCACTTGCTGCAAAAAAACAAAATAAGGATTATAAAACATATACTTTGATCAGTGATGGTGGAGCCAACGAAGGCTCCATTTGGGAAGCAGCAATGCTTGCTGCGCATTTGAAGCTGGGTAATCTGACCATGATTGTGGATTATAATCGCATGCAAAATGATGGAAGTGGTAAAGATATCATCGATGTTGAAAATATGTCGGAACGGTTTAAGGCTTTTGGTTGGCATATCATTGATGTGGACGGGCATGATGTCGATCAGATACTGGACGCATTACAGGATGGCAGCGAAGTGGATACTCCTAAGGCGATCATCGCTCATACGGTTAAAGGAAAAGGCGTTCCGTTCATGGAGAACCAAAAGGACTGGCATCATAACCGCCTAACCAAAGTTAATTATGACCTTGCCCTTGAAACACTGGGTAAAGAAAGCGAAGCGGTGAGTGCCACATGATGGAAATTAATCCGCGAAACGCAAGACAGTGGGCGCGACTTGGCCCGCGTGGCTTTTTCGGAATGGCCTTGTTGGATGTGGCGGAAAACAAGCCGGAAATCCTCGCCATGTCGGCAGACCTGGGAAGTTCGTCTGGACTTGAACGCTTCAAAGCTGCCTGTCCGGATCAGTTTATCAATGCGGGGATCGCAGAACAAAATATGATTGGCGTGGCCGCGGGTCTTGCCAAAGAAGGCTTTAATGTTTTTGCCACGTCCTTTTCACCATTCATTGGTATTCGAGCAGGAGAGCAGGTTCGCATGAACCTGGGCTATATGCATATGAATGTAAAAGCAGTGGCCATTGGCGCGGGTATCAATATGGGATTTCTCGGAAATTCACATTTTGGTCTTGAAGATTTGTCACTGATGCGAGCCATTCCTGGCATGACCATCGTCAGTCCAGCGGATTGCGGTGAAGTTTTAAAAACGGTGCAGGCGGCTGCTGACTTTGAAGGACCAATGTATATCCGCCTCACTGGTGACGGAACATGCGCACCGGTTTATACAGAAGATTATGATTTTGAAATTGGAAAGTCCGTACGGCTTCGTGAGGGCAGTGATGTGACGATTATCGCTTGCGGATCAATGGTCAAAGAATCTCTAAAAGCAGCGGATCAGCTGGCCGAGCAGGGTATGGATGCGACCGTGATTAACATGCACACGGTTAAACCACTAGATACGGCCATCATAGAAAGGGCCATCCAAGAAACACCGGCCATTGTCACCGTAGAGGAGCATTCAATCATTGGCGGTCTTGGAAGCTGTGTCGCGGAATATATGGCGCCACTTCAGAAGCGCGTGCCTCATCTTAGTATTGGTTTGCCCGACGAATATATTAAAACCGGATCCTACCGGTATATGTTGGGGCAGGAAGGCCTGGTTGGTGACGCGATCACAGATAAAATAACTGACTTTTTGAAGGGTTGATCGGAAATTGATCATGAGCGAAACTTATCAAGCACTGGTCATAGAGAAGAACCAAGACAGGTCTTTCGTGAAGGGGACCCAGGAACTGCCGTTGGATAACTTGCCTGATGAAGAAGTCCTGATCCGAGTGCATTTTTCCACCATCAATTATAAAGACATACTGTCCTGTCAGGGAAATCCGGCCATTACGCGGCGCTTTCCTCACACGCCAGGGATTGATGCCGGTGGGGTGGTAGTATCTTCAAAAAGCAGTGCATTTAGCGAAGGGGAAAAGGTTGTCGTGGTCTGCCAACCTATGGGATTAAATTCGCCGGGGGGATATGGGCAATATATTTCTGTACCGGCGACCTGGGTGTATAAGTTGTCAGCAGAAACTGACCTTGAATATTCGATGGCGTATGGCACGGCTGGTTTTACGGCTGCGCTTGCTGTGAACGCACTGCAGGACTTGCATGGAGAACTAGCGGGAAAAAATATCGCCGTCACTGGCGCGACTGGTGGTGTTGGATGTGTTTCAGTAATGATGCTCAGCACACTGGGTGCAAAAGTGACTGCGATAACCGGCAAATCAAATGCGGAAAGTTTTCTGGAAACGATTGGGGCCGACAACGTAATCCCGAGAAGCGAGCTTGAAGGCCAGTCAAGACACAATTTGCTGCGCCAGCAATGGGACTGTGCCATTGATGTTGCAGGTGGCGCAACACTGGCGACGATTTTGAAAATGATAAATGATGGTGGCACGGTGGTTGCAACGGGCCTTGCTGATGATACGGCGCTGAATACCACGGTTCTTCCCTTCATTCTGCGTGGCCTTAAACTGATTGGAATTAATGCAGAAAGTGCGGATGATGAAAAGCGGAACGCGATGTGGAGTGATCTTCTATCAGAAAACATGACAACAAAATTATCATCAATATATGAAACCGTAAAATTGGCTGATTTAGCAGCAATGATTGATAAAATGGAACAAAGCGAGCAACTGGGGCGAGTTGTGGTGGATATGCGCTAACACGAGGATCATGGATGTGACAAAAAAACTTGATCAGGCAGAAATATCAAAACGACTTGATATTGCGGAACCTTTTCTGATGATTGATGAATTTGAGGAAGTCACTCCAGGAGAAACGGCCATTGGCACCAAAAAATTAAGTGGTGATGAGTGGTTCTTTGACTGCCATCTGCCAAAGGATAAAGCAATGCCCGCGACGCTGCAAATTGAAGGCATGCTGCAAACTCTTGTGCTGCTCATATACAGTAAAGAGCCCCACGGCGAACACCGGTCATTTATCACCGATACAAGTGCAAAACTGCTTTCACCACCGGAGCCGCCCCATGATATCACTTATAAGGCTGAACTTCTTTCGTTCAGGCGCGGTATTGCAAAGGGCAAGGTGACAGGGCACTGCAATGATAAAGAAATCTGTCACGGCGAATTTACTTACGCATCTCCTCACTTGATGGTGTTTCGGAACTAGAGAATATTAGTATCATCTATTGTAAATCAGTTAAAAATTGTGTAGATTTATAGAGTTAGGGCGGACGTGATCATAAGATCAGATCTGCCCTTTTTTTGAACAAACTCAGGGAAAGAGAGCCAGGCCATGAATAAGAAACTGAAAGTACTATTCATTAATTTTCCAACATTTACACCTTCTAGTGTAGAGGCCTGCTTTAAAGCTACGCCCACGACTTATTTGATGCAAGTGCCACTGGGAATTGCCCATCTCGCGTCTGTGCTGGAAATTCAGGAGTTTATAGAAAGTGTTGAATGCCTTGACTATTGTGCGGAACTTGAAAACGGCCCCAAATACGGATCCTACGAAGTTTTCATTGATACACTTGCCAAGGAAATATCCTACGAACCTGATATTATTGCTTACTCAATGAATTTTTCCACGCAGCATGACTTCTTTGTCCGCTGCGAAGAGCGCCTTAAACCTCTGTGGCCAAACAGTATAATGATCGCTGGCGGGGCCCATGCGACAAACATCACCAAAGATCTTTTTGAACAATCTGAGGTTGACTTCATTGTTAGGGGCGAGGCGGAAGATGCGATCGTAAAAATGCTTGATTTAATTGCCGCTGGCAAAACGGACCAGGCGAGTTCCATTCAAGGTATTTATTGCCGTGAAACGATACAGGACGATCAGCCCCTAAAAATTTGCGAGTATCCTGATCTTGAACAATTGCCGACGCCGTGCTGGCATATATTTGATATGCCTAGATATGTTGAAAAATATTCAGAAACCTTTGTCCATGCAGATCGCAGAAATTCGTGTTCCATCATGACATCACGGGGTTGCCCGTTTCACTGTACTTTTTGTTCATCCTTTACACTTCACGGCAGAAAGATGCGTTATTTTGGTCCCGAGTGGACCAAAAAAGCGGTCATGGAATTATATGATACCTATGGTGTGACCGAATTTGTGATTCAGGACGATATGTTCACTGTGCACCGCGAACGAACCGTTGAAATGCTCACGGAACTTCAGTCGCTGCCAGTACCGGATATGGCGCTGAGTGTTAAAAACGCACTTTCAGTAAACACCCTTGACGATTCAGTGATTGATGCGCTTGCGGCAACAGGGCTGGAGACCGCTTATATCGCGGTTGAATCAGGGTCGGAGCACGTCAATCACAACATCATGAAAAAACGAGTTAAGCTCGACAAAGTCCCTGGTATTATAGAAAAATTCAGAGAACGTGGTGTGCCCACCTGCTGTTTCTTCATAATGGGATTTCCCGGAGAAACGCGGGAAATGATGGATGAGGGTATCGCATTTGCGGAAAGCATTAATTCGGATTGGTGTACCTTTAACGCAGTAAAGCCTTTGGTGGGAACACCGCTTTATGATGAAATGCTTGCCGAAGGATATATTGATCATACGCCCGAATATTGGGCGCAAACCGCATACGGACTTAGAGAATTTGATACCAAGGAAATCGACAAAGAAGAGCTCAACGATCTTCTTTATGATGCGAACATCCGTATTAATTTCCTTAAAAACTATAATGTAAGAAGTGGAAATTATGATGTTGCGGCCAAAATGTTTAAAAACATTGTGGAAGATTATCCCTATCACATCATCGCCTGGTATATGCTCCATGTGTGTGCAAAAGAAACAGGTGATCTTGATCAATCAAGTGCTTATCTGATTAAAATTCAAAAACTGCTGGAAACTGACGAACGCGCGACGGGCATGTATTTGAAATATGGTAGTCAACTTCCTGACCTTAAGGGCCTGGACGTGAAGCTGCGGCAGGGGGATGCGGATTTCAGAGTTAATGCGTCCACCTCCATCAGTCAGCAATTGGATGCTGACATGGAAGTCGCGTCCGAATAATTGAAAGCGAAACGGAAATGATATCTTAAAACGTAAGTTGCTTGATATGTTTATTGATTTCTGTGATTTCGGGATGCTCCCTCATCATTGCCATAATATTTTGCCAAGTTAAGGCGCCGCCCGACTTCTGCATTTTTTCTAGCAGCGCTTTTACCGCTGCCAGATCGTCAGAAGTATCAACGCACAGACGTGGCGGATCCTCATCAAAATCTAAATTTTTATGGTGAAATCTCGCGCGGTTAAATATCTCTGGTCTTCTGTTTATTCCCAGGGTCACATGCTCTCTTTCATCGGATGTATCCACCAATGTTGCCATGTAATCCAGCGCTTCTCTTGAAATGACCTCTACATCAAAGCCGCGCAGATAATATTCAGTTTCGAGACTCACATAATCCAGACTTTCTTGATTATCTAGGTACTTACCGATCACACAGTCAATTAATTCGGGATCGATTAGCGGGCAATCCGCCGTCATTCTAACAACCACGTCAGCAGATTTTTGCTTAGCAACCGCAAGAAAACGACTAAGCACATCATCACTTGAACCCCGGTATACATTTAGATCGTTCTGACTGCAAAATTCCTCAATTGCATCATCTTCAGGATTGGTCGACGTGGCAACGACATAGTCCGTAATATGTTTGCTTTGAAGTACGCGCGACGAATGCCACTGGAGAATATTTTTTCCCAAGAGATCTGTCAGTGTCTTGCCAGTAAGGCGCCGCGATCCCATCCGGGCTTGGGAAATTCCAATCACGCGGGGATTTTCAATCTTGCGCCTTAAAAGTGGGTGTGTCGTTGGTTCCATTTATTCTGTTCCGTTTTTAGGGAGCCAGTGCTTATCAGTTTAATCATTAAAAGGGTAGTGGACTTTTTATGCAAGTGAAATTGCGCGACTTGATCCGGTAATAAATTGTTAAAGCTTTGATATATAATATTTTTAATGTAAGCTTTGCGAATATTGAATTTTGAGAGACCTGAGCATGCGAAACTTTGATACAGACCTTTCATTCTTGGAAGGCACATCGGTACTGATAACAGGTGGTACCGGGTCATTCGGTAAAAGGTTAACTCAGACTTTGCTGAATGGTGGCAAGCTAAAGCGTTGCATCATTTTTTCACGTGATGAATTAAAACAATATGAAATGGAACAAAGATTCCGCGACCACGAAAATGCGGATTGCTTAAGGTTTTTCATCGGTGATGTACGTGATCAGGAGAGGCTTGCGATGGCGCTACGTAATGTAGATTATGTGGTCCACGCAGCTGCACTCAAACATGTTCCAATTGCTGAATATAATCCTTTTGAGTGTATCAAAACCAATGTCCTTGGTGCTGAGAATGTGGCAACGGCTGCCATTGCTTGTGGTGTCAAAAGAATTGTCGCACTTTCAACGGACAAAGCAGCAAGCCCCTTGAACCTATATGGTGCATCTAAACTTGCATCGGACAAGATCTTTGTAGCGGCAAATAGTCTTGCCGGTTCTCAGGATTTTGGTTGTTCAGTCGTTAGATACGGCAATGTATTAGGCTCGCGGGGTTCAGTTGTGCCTTACTTCAAAGATCTGATCCAAAAAGGCACCAAAGAACTGCCCATAACAGATATGCGTATGACACGTTTCTGGATCACTTTGGAACAGGGGGTAAATTTTGTGCTTAGTAGCCTTAAAATGATGCAAGGCGGTGAAATTTATATTCCCAAAATTCCAAGTATGAAGATAACCGATATGGCGAGGATTCTAGGACCAGGATTACCGCACAAGGAAATTGGTATTCGTCCGGGTGAGAAACTCCATGAGATAATGATCACTGTTGATGATGGAAGAAATACGATAGAGCTTAATGACCGTTATATTATTAAACCGCAGTTTCCATTTTGGACTGATGAATCTTATGACAGGTTAGGGGCGACACCTGTGGGCGAAGATTTCGAATATACCAGCGATAACAACGTGGAATGGCTGACGGATGAAGAGTTTAAAGAGCTTCTGACTAAAATTTAATCGCTGGATAAACTAGAAAAAAAGAAGATCAGAAGGCTGACGGGCGTGTCAGCCTTCTGTCTTTCGTCAGAATGCCCTTGTGTGATCAGTTTTAACCACCAAAGAGATTCAGAATTGATTGAGGAGCAGAGTTAGCGATCGATAGTGCTTGTACACCAAGTTGCTGCTTCACCTGAAGGGCTTGTAATCGCGCACTTTCTCTTGCGAGATCGGCGTCAACCAAGTTACCGATACCAACTTCAATGGTATCTGATATTTTAGTTGCAAATACCCGCTGGGCTTCCATGGTTTTACCACCAGCACCAAGGCGCGTCAGTACAGCGTTAACATTGTTAAGTGAATTTTCAACATCTGTAACAGCGGCTTGCGCGTCGGTTAGAGTACTAATGGTCTGAGTTGTTGCGATCGATACATTACCACCCGCGAGTGTTAGATCCTCGTGCGCAATGGTGATCTTCTGAACGGCGTCAGGGCTTGTGATCGCTACAATAATATCGGTGCCGCCATCAATAAGATTGGTGCCGTTAAATTCTGCGTTTGTCGTAATCGTCGTAATTTGATCTCGTAGCGCTTCAAAATCTTGCGCAAGTGCAACGCGACTATCTGTATCAAGACCTGCGTCAGCGGCAGCCACCGCTTTTTCTTTCATTTCAATCAGCAAATCGGAAATTGATTCAGCTGCGGCAAGCGCAATATCAATAGTACTGATGGAACGGTCCAGGCTTTGTTTTACCGCATTATATCCGCGAAGATCGGCACGCAATTGCTGCGCGATGGAGTAAACAGCTGCGTTGTCTTTCGCACTGGATATCCTTAGACCTGTGTTAATATTGGTTTGCACACGGTCCAGATCTTTGGTCGTATTATTCAGGTTCTGCAGCGCGCTTAGGGCACTGGCATTTGTATTAACTGAAAAGCCCATTTTTGCTCTCCTTTATGGTTTTCATTCTGACAAATTAAATACCTATTTTTGGTATCCGTTCTTATAGTTAGCAATAAGTGTGCCAAACTTATTAATTGAGTAAGTTGTTGAAAATAAAGATAAAAATATAATATGAACGAGAGTTGCGTTGTAAGCGGGAAAAAGATTCCGAGGGCGTAGGAAATGATTGCAGTGCGCTTTATTTTTGACTCATAGGTTGTACTTAGAAAGAGCAAAAAGCTCCCCCGATTTTTAACC
>JANQJN010000177.1 GCA_028281625.1 Emcibacteraceae bacterium
ATCTTGATTTCACGGGCCGCGACGATGATACCATTGCCCTTGTTGAAGCGTATGCCAAAGAACAAGGCATGTGGCGCGATGTGGACACACCGGATCCGGAATATTCATCCGGTCTTGAACTTGATCTTTCAACCGTTGAGCCGAGCCTTGCCGGACCTAGCCGCCCGCAGGACCGTGTTGACCTTAGCAAAGCCGCCAGCGCGTTTCATGACGTGCTTGAAAGCCGCGGTAAAACTGGGGACAAAGACGCGGAATATGCGGTTGAAGGCGAAGATTACACTCTAGGTCATGGTGATGTGCTGATTGCGGCGATTACGTCCTGTACCAACACATCAAACCCTGATGTCATGCTCGCTGCGGGTCTGGTTGCGAAGAAAGCAAATGAACTTGGCCTTAAATCGCAGCCATGGGTAAAAACATCCCTTGCCCCTGGGTCACAGGTGGTCACGGACTATCTTGATAAGGCGGGTCTGACCGATCACTTGAATGAACTTGGTTTTGACCTGGTGGGTTATGGTTGTACGACCTGTATCGGTAACTCAGGGCCGCTTGCAGAAAACCTGCGAAACACCATCAATGACAATGAACTTATTTGCGCATCGGTGCTTTCCGGTAACCGTAACTTCGAAGGTCGGGTGAGCCAGGATCTCAAATCATCTTACCTAGCTTCACCACCGCTTGTGGTAGCGTACGCTATTGCCGGTAGCTTGCAGATTGACATCACCCAGGACCCGATTGGTAAGGACCGCGACGGTAACGACGTATACTTAAGAGACATCTGGCCATCAAATGCTGAAGTTGAAGCGACCATTCGTCAATCCCTGACCCGCGAAATGTTCGTGGAGCGCTATGCCGACGTCTTTACAGGTACACCAGAATGGCAGGCCATTAAATTTGCCGAAGGCCAGACTTATGCGTGGGATGATAACAGTACCTATATCCAGCATCCGCCTTACTTCCAGGGCATGAGCATGGATATCGGTAATCTTTCCGACATTAAAGGCGCGAACCTGTTGGCCCTACTCGGTGACAGTATCACCACTGACCATATTTCACCGGCTGGTGCCATTAAAGTGGACAGCCCTGCGGGTGAGTATCTAAAAGCCAACGGTGTTGAGCGCAAAGACTTTAACTCTTACGGTTCCCGCCGTGGTAACCATCAGGTGATGATGCGTGGAACATTCGCCAATGTGCGTCTGCGTAACCTGATGGCACCGGGTACAGAAGGTGGCATCACGACCTATATTCCAACCGGGGAGCAAATGAGCATCTATGATGCCTCCATGAAATATCAGGAAGCGGGCACACCGCTGGTGGTTGTTGGCGGTAAAGAATATGGTACCGGATCCTCTCGAGATTGGGCGGCGAAGGGCACCAATCTTCTTGGCGTAAAAGCGGTAATCGTTGAAAGTTTCGAACGTATCCACCGTTCCAACCTGGTGGGTATGGGCGTGCTACCGTTGCAGTTTAAAGGATCCGATAACCGTGAAAGCCTTGGTCTAACTGGTTCCGAAACATTTGACATTACAGGGATTGCCGACGGCATTGAGCCACAGCAAGATGTGGATGTGAAAATCACCTATGCGGATGGTACAGCCAAGGACATCGTGGTTCTGAGCCGTATCGATACAGCCAATGAAGTAGAATATTATAAGAACGGCGGTATCCTGCATTATGTGCTACGTAATCTCGCGTCGCAGTAAGATATAGCCAAATTTCATGAGAAAGCCGGGTCAGATGATCCGGCTTTTTTTATTCGTCGCGGGGTGCTTTACGGATACCCACCATCACCTTGAAGGCTTCACCGTTCACGGCAACAACGATCGCCAGCATCATTAATGTCAGAAAAGCGGTCGGGATATTCACAAATAGGCTCGACCAAATATAATCCATCGCCAGCTTGTTTGAAATGGTCTCAAACGCCCATGTGATAAAATAAGTGTAAAGCGTAATTGGCAAGAACGCTCTTAAAATAAGGAGCCATAATATCCAGGTGCTGCCGGATGTTTTTCTCCAAATATCGCGTATGCTCATTGTCTGACGGCCGAGTGCCACCCCAACGGTATAAAGTGAAAGCCGCACAAGAATTGGTGAGAAAAGCAGAACCACCAATGTTGTGCTTTTAAAGGCCACATCCTGTATGGCGGCCTCATCCATCAAGACGCCTTGAGAATACTGATAAAACATAAAACTGATGGATAACATCAGAGTAGGCACGAAAAGAATTATGGTGGTGATCACAATCCGTGCAATGGATCGCAGCAGGCTATAGAGATTGAAAACTCCGGGCGAGACCACATTGTCAAACAGTTGATCATAAGTGGCATATTTTTCGCCCATAAGGAACTGCCGGTACCAAACAAGGGCAAAAGCAGCGGATACAATCGCGCGGGGCACCATCGAATCATACACAATACCGTGCACATTTAGCGCATAATCGCACCCCAACTCCACCAGTACCCAGATAGCAAGTGGTACCCACGCCAGGCGAACAAAATGATTAAAGTGGCTCATGAAAAACTGGTAACTACCTGAAATTGCACCACTTATCGAAATTTCACTATCAACTTCGATTTCGCTTACTTCGTCACTGTCAGACAAAATTATCTCCGTACTCTTTCTTACTTATTGGCGGGCATGACTTAACCAATACTCTCCATCCCCTAGAAGAATAGGCACATAAAGCTGAATAAGTTGTTACTGAAAGAAGATAATTTTCACTAATATTAAAAAAGCCACAGTGGTTTGCTGTGGCTTTTTAGGACCTTATTTAAAACTGTTGGTCATTATGGCTGACAATCGGGACGCAAAACCAACCGGATCATCCGGCAGGTCACCTTCCATAATTTTCGCCTGATCAAGAAGAATTTGCGATGCATCCTTAAGTGCATCAACGGAGCCGTCCTTTGTTGCTTGCTCGCTTAGTGCCTTAATGAGCGGATTTTCACCGTTGATTTCCATAACCCGGGCACTGGCCGCGCCATCAAGCTTGTTGTGCATTTTAAGAATGCGCTCCATGTGGATGTCCATGTCATTATCATCAGCGACAAGACAGACGGCACTATCCGTAAGACGGTTTGAAACACGCACGTCCTTCACCGCTTCACCCAAGTTGGTTTTTAGAACACCTATCAGCGCATCGAGCTCGGGGTTGTTTTCCTGCTTTTCATCGTCTTTCTTTTCATCAAGGTCTGCTGAACCGCGTGTCACAGACGCAAATTTCTTGCCCTCATATTCAGGCATCATCTGCAGCCAGAACTCATCAACCGGGTCTGTGAAATAAAGCACTTCAATGTCTTTGGCCTTGAAACCTTCAAGCTGCGGCGAACGTTTTGCCGCATCAAGGCTATCTGCGGTGATATAATAAATTGTATCCTGACCTTCATTCATCCGGGACAAATAATCATCCAGTGTAGATAACCCTTTATCAGCCGTGGTTTCAAAACGGGAGATTTTCAGGATCTGATCACGGCGCTCAAAATCTTCATAAATACCTTCTTTAAGGACTGGTCCAAATGCTTTCCAGAACTCATTATAACCATCGGAATCCTTATCGGCCTTTTTCTCAAGCTCGTTGAGGATCCGTTTTGTGACAGCATTTTTTATGCTGCGCATCACCGGATTATTCTGAAGCATTTCCCGGCTGATATTAAGCGGCAGATCTTCACTGTCCACCACACCGCGCATGAAACGTAGATAACTTGGTAGCAAATCTTCACAGTCATCGGTGATGAAAACACGCTTCACATAGAGCTTTACTTTTGTCTTGCGCGCCGGATCAAAAAGATCCATTGGCTGCTGACTTGGGATATAGAGAAGCACCGTATACTCGATCTTACCCTCGGCGCGGTAATGAATGGTGGTTGCCGGATCATCGTAGGCATGGCCCACATGGTGGTAAAACTCTTTATACTGATCTTCGGTGATTTCCGACTTTGGTCTCGCCCACAAAGCTGTGCCGTCATTTACCTTTTCTGACGTTTCAGCATCTTCTGCTTCTTCATCTTTACTCTTACTAATCAATGTGATCGGAAGGGTAATATGATCACTATAGGTTTTGATGATATTTTTAAGTCTGTAAACTTCGAGAAACTCATCGGCATCATCCTTAATATGTAGCATGATCGACGTACCGCTACCGGCTTTTTCTGCCGAAGAGATGGTATATTCACCAATACCATCCGATGCCCAGAGCCATGCGGCTTCTTCACCAGCCTTGCGGCTTAAAACTTCCACTTTATCCGCAACCATAAAGACGGAATAAAAACCAACCCCGAACTGTCCGATCAAATTCACGTCTTTTTGTGCATCACCAGAGATGTTTTCCATAAAGGCGGACGTTCCACTGCGAGCAATGGTGCCCAAGTGGGAAATCAGATCATCTTTATTCATTCCGATACCGTTATCTGAAATGGTCAGTGTCTTGGTATCCTTATCCAGGCGAATATCAATGGCGAAATCGCCAGCGTCTTTTAAAAGGTCCGCATTGGTAAGCCCCTCATAACGCAGCTTATCGCAGGCATCCGATGCGTTGGAGATAAGTTCTCTAAGAAAAATTTCACGTTCACTGTAAACCGAGTGAACCATCATATGAAGAAGGCGGGAGACTTCCGCCTCAAACCCGTGTTTTTCCGTTGTCATATTCAACATGTCCTATTTGTTTTATTTGATAGTTGAAATATGGCTAACCAAATCAAAATTTCAAGATTTTAGGTAAAAAATTTAGTGCTCTATTTGATCTTTTTCACAGCACCACCGATACCACCGCAACATTGATCCATGCGGTTTATCCAATCGGCGACCGGGTCATCATCTTCAAAGAGCTTTTTGTCACTTGTCGCCCGCGCCCATAGGAACATAGCATAAAGCGCATAATCCTGATAGCCAGGTCCCGCACCACACATATATTGTTCGCGTTTAAAAAACTGACTATATGGCATGAGATTCGCTTCAAATATGGACAGTGGCTCTTCGTAATCTTCGGCAATTTCCTCAAGCGTACGACCAAGGCGAGCTTCGCGACTTTTGCGGAAATAGTCCTTATCCATATCATGAATGACTTCAAATATGTCCGGTACAATGGTCCTGAACAGTGGCGCGAGAAGCGGCAAGGCAATCTGAAAATTAAAAAGCTTCGCTGCGTGATGATCACTAAACACACTCGGCCGGTCAGGGTAAGCTTCTTCAAGATAACAGATGATCTCCCAGCTGTCGGCGACTACGTTGTCCCCATCCACAAGCACCGGCACCGATTTGCAGTCAGCAAAGGCAACAGCGTCCTTGATTTCGGTAAAATGAAGTGGCACCGTTTCGTAAGCAAGCCCCTTATGGGCAAGCGCCATTTTTACCCGCCAAACGAATGGGCTAAAACCGATCGATTTATCGCGACCAACAAGTTCATAAAGTTTCATGGAATTTCCCTCGCTTTTATCTGGAGGGGAGCATAGCACGCTCTACATAAAATTGCAGCCAGTAGATAAAATATTGCTGGGTGAAGGGGAGGGAAAAGGGTTTCGCAATATCTAATCTCTGGCTGCAGGGACTAACAGTATCAGGTATAAAAACTAATTAAGGCGTAGTTAGGACCCGAATAAGGTCATTTTAAGGCAATTTTTTTTTGTTGCATTGCCTCGCAGCATTTCGCACACTCAGATCAATGACCGATCACTCGACAATAATTCCATTCGCCCAGCGCCGAAATGGCAATTCAGCCCCCAATTCTATATTCTTTGAGCGCCGGGAATTCGAAGCAATTTTAAATATTTATGGTAAAATGGTCGCCTCAGGCCATTGGAAAGATTATGCCATTTCCGGCGCCAAGGATGTGGCCACTTTTGCAGTGTTTCAAAAGGCCAGCGAACGCCCTATTTTCAGGATCACCAAAACCCCTGCGCTACACCACAAGCAAGGGGCTTACGCCATCCTTTCCAGTCAGGGTCAAATCCTGAAAAGAGGTCAGGAACTAAGCCAGGTTCTCAAATATTTTGAAAAGAAGTTGATCAAACTGGTGAAGTGATTATCGGCTGCTGGGACGCCGCGGTGGTTTAAGCACTGTGTTTCTACCATCCAGGTCCGGGTCCTGCTCCGGAAAATCGAGTGTATAGTGAAGCCCACGGCTTTCGGTACGCAGCAGTGCTGAACGGACAATCAAATCAGACACCGTCACAAGATTGCGCAGTTCAAGAAGATCTGGCGTCACTCGAAATGCCCCATAATATTCACGAATTTCACCGGCGAGCATATCAATGCGCCTGGCGGCGCGCTCGAGCCTTCGGGTGGAACGGACAATGCCTACATAGTCCCACATGAAGTGACGCAGTTCGTTCCAGTTATGAGAAACGACAACCTCCTCATCCGAATCCGTCACGCGGCTCTCGTCCCAGGGCTTAATGTCAGTATCCAGTTTCTCGCGTTTGATCACTTTTAAAATGTCGGCTGCTGCCGATTTGGCGAACACCAGACATTCGAGCAATGAATTGCTCGCCATGCGATTGGCGCCGTGCAGGCCCGTATGGGCCACCTCACCCACGGCATAAAGATTTTTTACATCCGTACGGGCATCCAGATCCGTCATGATCCCACCGCAGGTATAATGTGCCGCTGGTACAATCGGGATTGGTTCCTTGGTCAGATCGTAACCAAGCTTCAGGCAACGTTTATAAATGGTCGGGAAATGATCTTTGATAAAATCGTCATCCTTCTGGGAAATATCAATATAGAGACAGTCCACACCAAGACGCTTCATTTCATGGTCGATGGCGTGAGCAACAATATCGCGGGGGGCGAGTTCCGCGCGCTCATCAAAGCGGTCCATAAAGCGCTTACCGTTTGGAAGTTTGAGCACCGCCCCTTCGCCGCGCAAGGCTTCTGTGAGCAGGAAGGTTCTGGTTTCTGGGTGATAAAGGCAGGTCGGATGGAACTGATTGAATTCCATATTGGCGACCCGGCATCCCAGTCGCCATGCCATCGCGATCCCGTCTCCAGTGGAACCATCCGGGTTTGAGGTATAAAGGTATGTGCGGCTTGCACCGCCTGTGGCCAGCGCGGTTGCTTTGGCACGGAACAGATCTATCTTTCCACGTTTGGTGTCCAGAATATAGGCGCCAACACATTTCTGGGTTTTGAAATTTTTCCGGTCACTGCTGATCAGATCCACTGCCATATGGTGTTCAAAGAGAGTGATGTTCGGATGTTTTTTTACCTGTTTTTCGAGGGAGATTTGCACTTCTTTTCCGGTAGCGTCATCGCTGTGAATCACTCGACGGAAAGAATGGCCGCCTTCTTTGGTCAAATGGTAATCCCCTTCCACCACTGCACCATTATCCGGATCATCTTCTTTGGTAAAATCGGCGCCATTTTTAATCAGCCAATCGATGGCGTCCTTGCCTTGGCTCACTACAAATTTGACGGCATCAGGGTCACAAAGCCCTCCACCAGCGTTTAGCGTATCTTGCACATGTGATTCCTGACTATCTCTGTCATCCAGGACGGCAGCGATGCCCCCCTGGGCCCAGGATGTACTACCGCTGGAAAGCTTATTTTTGGAAAAAACAGCGACGTTGGCGTGATCGGCAATCATCAGCGCGAGGCTCAGTCCCGCAGCCCCACTTCCAATCACCAAAACATCAAAGTCGTGTGTTTCAGACATCGCTCACGCCTCTTTGCTTTTGGTCAGTTGCAGGAATATATCCTCTAGATCGCTTTCCTCGGTTTTAAGGTCAGCGATTTCAATATCGGTTTCAGCGATTTTGTCAAGGATCTGGCCCACCGTAATGCTGCTGGGGCTAAAATGAATGACAATGGCGCCTTCCTCATTCAGCTTTCCGCCAATTGCCGCAATAGCATCCGGAACTTTATTGATCGCCTGCGCTGGCTGTATCACAACCATTTTCTCATCCAGCTGCTTGAGAAGCTCCGGCGTTTTTTCACAAACCACCAGTTCACCGTGATTTATGATGGCGATTTCATCACATAACTCCTCGGCTTCTTCAAGGTAATGGGTGGTCAGCACGATGGTAACCCCTTGCCGGTTTAGTTCCCGGACATATTCCCAGATATGCTGGCGAAGTTCCACATCAACACCGGCGGTTGGTTCATCAAGAACTAGAATGGGCGGGTTATGCACCATCGCTTTAGCCACCAAAAGCCGCCGCTTCATCCCGCCGGACAGAAATCTGGTATAGGCGTCCTTCTGTTCCTGAAGCCGCATAACTTCCAGCAGTTCCATGGTACGGCGCTCTTCCTTGGGAATACCGTAATAGCCCGCGTATAATTCCATAATTTCATAGGGGGTAAAATAAGCGTCAATATGAACTTCCTGCGGCACAATGCCGATGTTGGCTTTGGCATTTCGCATATCTTTGTCAATATCAAACCCCCAGACCTCAACGGAACCTTCGGACTTATCCACCACACCAGCAATGATATTGATCGATGTGGATTTACCGGCGCCATTGGGGCCAAGTAAACCAAAAATGGAGCCTTTGGGAATGGACAAGTCAACGCCCTTCAACGCTTCCTTCGCCTTGGTCGCCCCTTCAGCTCGATAGGTTTTTCTTAGTCCGCGAATTTTTATCGCGAGTTCTTGATCTGACATATTTTATGATCCAATATAAACTTGTTTATTCGGTATCACCCGCTACTCTATGGGTCAATGAATATTCGGAATACGCAGACAATAAAATTTGGAAAAGGCGGGGTATGGGAAACAACAATCATCTTTATTTAATTGACGGCTCCAGCTTTATTTTTCGCGCTTATCACGCGATCCGTATGCTCACGCGCCCCGATGGTACACCCGTCAATGCGGTAAGCGGTTTTTGCAATATGCTTTTCAAACTCCTGCGGGACCTTGACGACGCAGAACGCCCGAGCCACCTAGCGGTGATTTTTGATGCGGGAAAGCGTACGTTCAGAAATGATATTTATCCTGATTATAAAGCCCACCGTCCGCCTGCGCCCGACGATCTGATTCCTCAGTTTGCGATCATCCACGAAGCAGTTGAAGCCTTTAACCTGCCATCGATCCAGCTTGAAGGTTATGAAGCAGACGACATCATCGCCACCTACGCCAGACAAGCCGAGGACGCCGGTAGTAAAGTTACCATCGTTTCCACCGACAAGGACCTGATGCAGCTGGTCAGCGACAAAGTGACCATGTTTGATACCATGAAGAACCGCCATATTGGCGAAGCAGAAGTGGTGGAAAAATTTGGTCTTGGACCGAAAAAAGTTATTGAAATTCAAGCACTTGCTGGCGATAGTGCCGATAACGTACCGGGTGTGCCGGGAATTGGTGTTAAAACCGCGGCATTGCTTCTTGAGGAATATGGGGATCTTGAAACTCTCCTCGAACGTGCGGGTGAAATTAAACAAAACAAGCGCCGCGAAAATTTGCTTGAAAATGCTGACCTGGCCCGTATCAGTAAAGAACTGGTGACCCTTTCCACCGATGTCCCAGACCTTCCAAATATGGAGAATTTCAAGCTTCACGATATTGACCCGGACAAGGTCATGCCGTTTCTGGAGGAGCAAAATTTCAAAAGCCTGCAAAAACGGATTCTCACTCATCTGGGTCCAGAAGCGACCGCTGACTTCGCACCGCAGGAAGACGATACCCCGAAAGACGTACGTTACGAGACTGTAACCACCATGAAGGATCTGGAAAAATGGATCAGGATCGCGGAAAATGCCCGTCAGGTGACCATCGACACTGAAACAACCTCGGTGAATGCCATGGCAGCCAAGCTTGTGGGCATTTCGCTTTCTACCGTCAGTGGTGTGGCATGCTATATTCCGCTGCAGCATGTGGCGCACAGTGATGAGCCCAAAGACCTGCTTTCTGAACCCACGGAAGAAAAGCTGCCCGACCAGATCCCGCTTGACGAGGCGCTCAATGCACTGCGTCCTCTGCTTGTTAATCCTGCAATTCTTAAAATTGGCCAGAACATCAAATATGATGCGTTGATCCTTAAGAAATATGATGTGGATATCACTCCAATTGATGACACCATGCTGATCAGCTACGTACTTGATGCCGGGCTCAATGGCAACCGCCACGGAATGGATTCACTATCGCAGGTTCATCTGGATATCGAGCCAATCCCCTTCAAGGAAATCGCCGGCACCGGCAAAAAACAGCTGACCTTTGATAAGATCGCAATTGATAAAGCCACCGAATATGCCGCCGAAGATGCTGATATCACTGGACGTCTTCATCGCCTCCTGAAACCACGGCTGGTGCAGGAAAAAATGCTTAATGTGTATGAAACGCTGGAACGCCCGCTCGTTCCGGTGCTGGCACAAATGGAATATAACGGAATCAAGGCGGACCGCGATATATTAAACCGTTTATCCAACGAATTTGCCGTGCGGCTTTCGGAACTGGAAGGAGAAATTCACGAACTGGCCGGGCATACATTTAACATCGCATCGCCAAAGCAGCTCGGTGAAATCCTGTTTGATGAAATGGGAATTCCCGGCGGCAAAAAAAGTAAGACCGGCGCTTATAGCACTGGCGCGGACATTTTGGAAAAGCTAGCTGCCGATGGTCACATATTGCCCGAAAAAGTGCTTGAGTGGCGAGCGCTTGCCAAGCTGAAGAGCACCTATACGGACAGCCTCCAAAATGAAATCAATGTGGATACCGGCCGCATTCATACATCTTATTCGCTGGCTTCCACCACCACAGGTCGATTGTCCTCTAATGATCCAAACCTTCAGAATATTCCAATCCGAAGTGATGAAGGTCGTAAAATCAGAAATGCGTTCATTGCCGAGAAGGGTCACAAGCTACTCGCGGCTGACTATAGCCAGATTGAGCTTCGCCTGCTTGCACATATTGCTGATTTGGACAGCCTGAAGAACGCCTTTAACGATGGCATCGATATCCATGCCATGACCGCATCAGAAGTTTTTGGCGTTCCCATTGAAGGCATGGATCCAATCGTCCGCCGTCAAGCCAAAGCCATTAATTTCGGTATTATTTATGGCATCAGTTCTTTTGGTCTCGCACGGCAGCTGGGAATGGGTCGCAGCGAAGCCAAAACCTTTATCGACCGCTATTTCGAGCGCTTCCCAGGCATCCGACATTATATGGAGGATACAAAAGCCTTCTGCCGCGACAAAGGATATGTTGAAACCATTTTTGGCCGCAAGGTTCACATCGCCAGTATTAATGATAAAAACGGCATGCACCGCGCCTTTGGTGAACGGGCAGCGATCAACGCCCCTATTCAGGGCTCCGCCGCAGATGTCATTCGTCGGGCGATGATAAAAATGCCCGCTGCGCTATCGGACGCCGGGCTAAACGCCAAAATGCTGCTGCAGGTTCACGATGAACTTGTGTTTGAGGTGCCGGAAACAGAAATGGATGACACCATTGCGGTTGTGACCAAAACCATGGAAGGTGCAGCTTTACCGGCGCGTGAAATCTCGGTGCCCTTAACAGTGGATTGCGGTGTTGGTGATAACTGGAACGAAGCCCACTGATTAACGTCTGTGAACAGCAATATCCCCGATCAGTACACGGGCGTCACTATGCTTAAGCACTCGATCTGTGGTTTTTTGCAAACTCCGCCCAAGAAGATTGGCATTTACGGGTCGGCTGATATCAAAGAAATTGGCAGCGAGCTGCGCTGTTTCCTGGGTGTAAGCGCTTTTGAGGCGCGGCATAATTTTTCGTGCCTGCGCGCGCTGATCATCGTTTTCAATGCGCAGCTGCATTTGCAGGGTCATGGTACCAGCGGGACGCTTTCGTTTGTTGTACATGGCAACACTGATGGGCGGTACTGACACAAATTCGCTTTCTTCTTCAGCTGATTCATTTTCTGTCGGTGATTGTTGCCCTGCGTAGGCTCCCGCTGATGCAGTCATAAATACTGAAAGTATAGTCAAAGTAACTATTCTTAAAAACACATCTGTTTCCTCTCTAGATAATCGTACCGCCGGTCACGGCCAGAACCCGCTGCAAGCCATCCTGGTACCTTTCAAGTTGCGCCTGCAGGTGCGCAGGTGGCGGTCCGTAATTTTTCTTCGCATCTTCCAGAATTTGCGCACGGATTGGATCAAACGTAAGCGATCTATGCGCACTTTCGATCACCCGCAGCGCGTCTTCCAACTGATTGAATATAAATTCAGCTTCCTGTCTGTTGCTAAAGGAAAAAGCATTATTTAGCTTAAGTGCAAAAACACCACCGAGCTTCTCCGGATCAATGCCCTGCTCTTCTTCGTTTAGGTCAAAGAGTATGTCTGCGGAAAGGATGCTGCGTTCTTCGAGGCCAAGTTTGCTAAGCCCGTTACGACCATCCGCACCTGAGATCAGATCAATAGTTGCGCCATTTATCGCTTCAAGCTTCAGCGCAGGCCCGTCATCACCGTAGGTCACACTGGCTTTTAAATTTCGAGTGGATAGAGCGTTTATGCGCGTGGCCAATCGATCAAAGGTATCACCATCCTGAATTGCAATCTTGATGTCCCGTCCGCCATTTACTGAGACATAAAAATGATCCCCGGTTCTCAGTGACGTTTGGGTTTCAATATCGCGTGTTTCAGTTCTGTCAATGGTTCCAGAAGGAAGGCCCAGTTTATCAAGAACAGATAAGCCGCTTGCATCAACCGCTATTGCGGTTGCGCCATTATAGCCACCAATCTCGCCGCCCAATTGTTCCTGCCACTCCAGCACACCGGACGCACCATCGATTTTAGCCGTGAAGCCATCACTAACACCCGTTTTGCTTTCGCCGCTTAATGTGCCAAAGGTCGTGCCAGAGACATAAACTTCGCCGCCGCTCACGGCAATACCGCTAAGACTATCGGTGGATGACGTTCCCAAATAGGCCGTATAGTCTGCAGAAAAACCGGAACCATTATCGCTGAGCTTGGTAACGAAACCATCCTTGCCACCACCATATGAATTGGTCACAGACCCGCCATTTAAAGATCCGCTCTGAGTGGAGCCCGCAATGTAAATATCCGTACCATCGACCGCGATACCGCTGATGTCACCTCCAGCCAGATCGCCAAGATCATAAGTCGCCAGGATATTGTCCAGGTTGGTTGCATCTAGCTTTCGAAGGACCGCATTTCCGTCTTCCTCACCAATAACCAGCAGATTTCCATCGCTGGCAACGGCTATGTCTTTGCCGTAATCATAATTGGCAGTACCATATTGCGCGGTCTCCAGCACCACGCCGCTGCTACCACCCAGTTTAACAATACTAACATCGGTACCGCCGTTGCTGGTGGTCGACGTATTCAGTTGTCCCTGCACATTACCCGTAAAATAAATGTCCCCATTTGCGTCCACCGCCAGACCGTTTGCCTGGTCTGTGGAAATACTGTCAAATTGCTGGGTCCAGAGCTCTTCACCATCACCAGCAAATTTGGTCACAAAGCTGTCGGTGCCGCTAAAAACATCGGAAGAAATAAGCTCTTCATTGGTTTTTCCGGCAATGATGACGTTATCTTCACCGTCCACTGCGACGGCAAACGCTTCCGCTTCATCGCTTGCTCCAAGCAGGCGCGACCAAACTAGATTTCCAACTGAATCATATTTAGACAGAAACACATCGCTTGTCTGCGCCCCATTTATCTGCCCTGAAAAATCACCTGCTGTAGTGCCAACAACGTAGGCATTGCCCTGGCTATCAATTTGAACGGCGGTGGGGGTTGTTTCATATTTCACCGTTGTAGAAGGTGTGTCTTCCTCATCATTGCCGCTTGCGGGAATGACAAATCCATTGCCGTCAACGCCCACGACTTCGTGGCTGTAGGATTTGGATATGCCGCTGCCATCAAGATTTTTATATTCCGTAAGCGACCCGGCTGTGATAGCACCGAAATCACCTGATTTTGTTGTGCCTGCGATGATCAGTGTCGGATCAGCAGTTGCAGCCGTCAGTGTAACTTGTTCTATGCTATCCACATTGAATTTAAAACCATATTTTCCATCTTCAAACTCTTCGATGCTAACACGGGTTTTGTAGGTACTTTCGGTCTGACCGCTTTCGTTGATAAAATTAAGTTCGCTGATCTTCACGTTAATCAGGTTCTTGATGCTGGTAAGCGAAATGGTGCCAGAAATTTCTGAAAGATCAATGATGATATCATCGCCTTCTGAAAAACCGTCAGAAAGATTCAAGGTAAAGACTTCATCGCCGTTTAAATTTGTGAGCGCCGCTGTTTCGCTGACAGCGATGATACCACCTTTGATATCACGATTATTTTTGCCCAGCGCAGCGGTGGAGGTTACATAAGATTTTTTCTCTCCAGCCAGCAGGATCAGTTTATCAAGCTCTGCGGATTTGACATAATCATCCACCTGAGCGAGGCCCGTTTGAAATTGAGAGCTTAAACCCGCAATAAGCGACGATGGCGTTGTATTTGAAGACGCATATTCCGCAATGGTGCGAAGATCACTAATGGCCTGATAAAGTGTGAACAGCGCTTTATTATCTTTATCAAAACCTGCTTCTTTTACGGCACTGGTGTTTTCGTTGATAAAGTTGGTTTTGTTTCTGATCTGATTAAAGCGATTGGTGAGTGAGCGGTCATCTTCCTCTGCCCACGGCGTGATCACCGCTGGCCCTCGGCTGGCAAGTGAACTTGCGCCAAAGCTATCTACGCCTATACCATTTGATGCATTAAACTGGCTTCCCAGCAAGGTTACATCAAGGCTTATGATGTTAAAGTCGACCACTTTTTTTAACTCTGATTTCTTCAGATACGAATATTCATACTACAGATTAGTAAGGATTAGTTAACAAATTCTCTATTTTTGTGCTAATTCTCTTTAATTCCAGTTGTTTTTGCCAAGTAACTATTGAAAGATTTCTGCGGGCCAACTAAATCTACTAGGATATAAATTTAAACATTAGCACTAGATGGGACGATAATGGATATTTTGGCAGACTTAATTTACACGGTAGCGGGAATAATCAGGTTCCTACTTATCATCTACATTATTTTCAGTATTTTAATCTCTTTCAACGTAATAAACGCCTATAATCAATTTGTCAGCATCGTCTTTGGTTCCCTTTACAAACTGTTTGAACCGATGCTCAGGCCCATTCGTAATTTCCTTCCGGATCTGGGCGGTATCGACTTCTCACCCATTGTGTTACTGCTGCTCGTCGAATTCGGCGCACGATTCTTGGTGCGCGGATTGATGTCAATTTAACGGAATATAGCGAGAGTAATTAATATGACCGCAACGATTATAGACGGCAAAGCGTTTGCCGCTAATTTAAAAGAAGATATCGCCCGAAAGGTACAGATTTTAAAGGATCAAGAAGGCATAACACCGGGCCTTGCGGTGGTTCTGGTCGGTGAAGATCCCGCAAGCCAGGTTTATGTAAGAAACAAAAATAAATCCACCGTCGCCGCTGGGATGAACAGCTTTGAACATCTCATGAATGATGATGTCAGTGAGGCGGAACTGATCCAAAAAGTCGAAGAATTAAACGCCGACCCTTCCGTGCATGGCATTCTGGTGCAACTTCCTCTCCCCAAGCATATCAACGAAGCGGCAGTCATAGAAACCATTGCCCCTGAAAAAGATGTGGACGGATTTCATGTGATCAACTCAGGGCTACTTGCCACTGGCGGTCAAGGCATGGTGCCCTGTACACCCCTTGGCTGTATCATGATGCTTAAAGATAAACTTGGAAACTTAAGCGGTCTTGATGCCGTGGTGGTTGGTCGCTCAAACATTGTGGGAAAACCTATGGCGCAGCTGCTGCTCAATGAAAGCTGCACTGTGACCATTGCTCATAGCCGCACCAAAGATCTTGCTGCGGTTGTGGGTCGTTCCGATATTGTTGTTGCCGCCGTGGGTGTCCCTGAACTGGTAAAAGGCGACTGGATCAAAGAAGGTGCGACCGTGATTGATGTGGGTATTAATCGCATTGAAAAAGAGGACGGGAAAACCAAACTTGTGGGCGACGTTGAATTTGACAGCGCCGTTAAGCGCGCTGGCGCCATTACGCCGGTGCCTGGTGGCGTTGGCCCTATGACCATTGCTGTTCTTCTAAAAAACACTGTGACGGCAGCGTGCCGCCAGGCAGGCGTTGAAGAGCCAGTGTAAGCTTTTTACTAAATTTCATTTGCTTAATCGGCGAATTCATGTACCTCTGTAATCAGTAGTTACAGAGGGTCACATGAGCACGCTTGAAACACACTATGATAAATGGGACAAAGACAGGGTAAAAAGACAGTTTTCACAGCTGGTTACCCTCTCTATTCCTATTATCTTACAGCGGCTTGGGATCATGACCCTGGGTATTGTCGATACGGCAATGGTTGCACGCTATTCATCCGTTGAAGTGGGTTATCAGGGCATCGCCAATAGTGCGATCGCATCGACCTTGATCGTTGCTGCTATTGGCCTGCTCATGGGGACGATGGTGCTTACCGCAAATGCATTCGGTGCAAAGGATTATAAAAGATGCGGACGTATCTGGCGGCGTTCTATCCCCTACAGTCTGGGCCTTGGAAGTATTGCCTTCGTGATATGCCTGTTCGGTGAAGAAATCCTGCTGGCACTGGGTCAAACCGAAGCAATCGCCAAAGGTAGCGGGGATATCATCCAGATCTTGGCCTTTGGCATGCCAATGGTTTTCTTGATGCTCACATGCCAATTTTTCCTGGAAGGGATAAGCAGACCGCTGCCCGGAATGATTTTTATGTTAATCGCTAACTTACTCAATATTTTTCTAAACTGGGTGCTCGTATTCGGCAATCTGGGGTTTGATCCCATGGGCGCCGTCGGCTCGGCATGGTCGACCAGTACAATCCGGACCTTCCTGGCCCTCTCGTTAATGGGCTATATTTTGCTCTGTGTGGACCGGGAGAAATTCGGCATCCTTGAGAATGTCGATATGTCGTTGTTTCGCTGGAAAAAATATCGCCATATTGGCTATGCTGCTGGCTTTACTAATACAATTGAGCATTTTGGTTTCGCGGCGCTCTATGTGTTTGCAGGATGGCTCGGTGGATTAAGCCCAAGTGCGCTTTCGATTGCTTTTACCGTCTTCGGCGTGCCCTTCATGATTTGTTATGGAGTGGCAG
>JANQJN010000187.1 GCA_028281625.1 Emcibacteraceae bacterium
AACCGTAGATGTCAGTGGTGCCGCGCATGATTGCGTTCTTCTGACCTATCACGGGGGCGATAAACTTTATGTCCCGGTTGAAAATATTGAAATATTAAGCCGTTATGGTAACGAGGACAGCGATGGCAAACTGGACAAATTAGGTGGTGCCGCCTGGCAGGGACGAAAAGCTAAACTTAAAAAACGCATTCGCGAAATGGCCGACGAACTGATAAAAGTTGCCGCAGAACGCGCCATGCGTAAGGGCGAAGTAATGAAGCCTGCGGACGGTCTTTACAATGAATTCTGCGCTCGCTTTCCATTCAACGAAACCGATGACCAACTACGTGCAATTGGTGACGTGATTGAGGACCTTGCCAGCGGTCGTCCCATGGACCGGCTTATTTGTGGTGACGTGGGTTTTGGAAAAACGGAAGTGGCACTTCGTACTGCCTTCCTTGCTGTTATGGAAGGGTATCAAGTTGCGATAGTTGCTCCAACTACACTTCTTGCCCGGCAGCATTTCAAAACATTTTCGGATCGCTTTAAAGGTTTTAATATCAAGGTGGGACATCTCTCGCGGCTAGTTTCAAGCAAAGAGCAGAAACTGACCCGCGAGGAAGCAAACCGTGGAGATTGCGAAATCATTGTCGGCACCCATGCGGTGCTCAGTGATAGCGTTCGCTTCAATAATCTTGGGTTACTTATCATCGATGAAGAGCAGCATTTCGGTGTGGTTCATAAAGAAAAACTCAAGAAACTCAAAAGCAATGTACATGTGCTTACGCTTACAGCCACGCCTATCCCGAGAACGCTACAGCTGGCCATGAGCGGTGTTCAGGGGTTGAGCCTAATCGCAACCCCACCGGTCGACCGACTGGCCGTACGCACATTTGTGCTTCCCATGGACGATCTTGTGATCCGCGAAGCGCTACTTCGTGAACATTACCGGGGTGGGCAGAGCTTTTATGTCTGCCCGCGCATTTCGGACCTCAAAGAAGTGGGTGAATTTCTACGTGAAACGGTTCCTGAGGTTAAGTTCGTAACAGCACACGGGCAAATGCCGCCAGGGCAAATCGAAGACATTATGAATGCCTTCTATGATGGTGCCTATGATGTTTTGCTGTCCACGACCATTGTGGAAAGCGGTCTGGACATACCGACCGCAAACACCATGATCATTCACCGTGCGGATAATTATGGTCTGGCGCAACTTTATCAGCTTCGTGGCCGTGTCGGCCGTTCGAAGGTGCGGGCATATGCGTATCTTACCTTGCCACCCCGTCGCATCCCCACCCCACAGGCCGAAAAACGGCTTCACGTGCTTCAGACTCTGGATACACTAGGCGCTGGCTTTACCCTAGCCAGTCATGATCTGGATATTCGCGGCGCGGGCAATCTGCTTGGTGATGAGCAATCCGGACATATTAAAGAAGTGGGGATTGAACTTTATCAACAAATGCTCGAAGAAGCTGTGGCTCAAGCCAAGTCCGGCTTTAGCGACGAAGAGATGGATGAAGCCTGGTCGCCACAGATTAATGTAGGTGCGACCGTGATGATCCCTGAGCGATATGTGAAGGACCTGAACCTAAGAATGTCCCTTTACCGTCGTATCGCGGAACTTAAAACAAAGCTGGATGTGGATGCTTTTGGCGCGGAACTCATCGATCGCTTTGGCAAGCTTCCTGAGGAGGTTGAGCACCTGCTAAAAATAATTGAAATAAAGCAATATTGTCGCCGCGCCGGTATTGAAAAAATTGAAACTGGACCAAAAGGTGCGATTATTTCCTTCAGAAATTCCAAATTCGCAAATCCACCGGGCCTTATCGAGTTTCTCACCAAACAAGGATCGGTCACTAAAATCCGTCCCGATCACAAGTTGGTTTACGTGCGCAAGTGGTCAAAAATCGAAAACCGTCTGTTGGGGTCCCTTAATCTTTCAAAAGCACTGGCAAAGATCGCTGAAAATGGGAAATAAGGTTTAATTAAAATTGTCATTAACTATTAATGGAACTTTAGAAGGTTTTTTTTAGTCTAAAGGCATGATTAATGGAATAAGTACAAGTTTATCGGGTCTACTCGCCGCATCGACACGGGCAAGCACAGCTGCCAATAACATCGTCAATGCGTTTAACACCGCTAGGCCTGCTGGCGGTGAAACATCCACCGCCGCTATACACACAGCACGTGCATACACACCCCAACGCGTGATCAACACACCACAGAAAAACGGCGGTGTTATTGCCAATAAAGTACCGGTAAACCCTTCATCCTTAACAGTTTTTAATCCAAATGATCCCGTTGCTAACGAACGGGGCTTTGTAGACGTTCCAAACGTTGATCATGCTGTTGAGTTTTCCGAACTCATCAAAGCAAAACACGCTTACAAAGCCAATGCAGCTGTTTTAAGGACACTCGCCGAGATCGAGGATTCAGCACTGGACATCATTCGCTAAATTCGGGTTTAAATGACTGGCAATAAAATAAATCGTTAACCGCTAAAATGATGTATTTTCTTAACCTTTTCACATTATACTCACTTGCAACGATAAAAATGATTGAAACTTCCGACATTATGATGGGCCATAATATCGGTAATCGGTGTGGATTAAATGAGTGATAATAAGAATACAACTGGCGAAGAAGTTCAGAATCTGATCAAACTTGCCCATGATAGTAGTAAGGATGGCCGCGCGGAACTATTCGACGGCATGACTGACTTGATTGAAACCCAGCATCAGCAGATTTCAGCCGTTGAAATCGAATTGATGATGGATATTCTTGGGAAAATTATATCCGATATTGAACTGGGCATCAGGCAAAAGCTTTCCTTGAGGCTTGCCGATAGAGACGATGTTCCTGTGGAACTCATCCTGCTCCTTGCCAATGATGAAATTGAGGTTGCAAACCCAATTCTTGTTCAGAATACACTTCTTACAGATAAAGAGCTGGTCAATATCATTCAGCGTAAATCCAGACAGCATCAGTTAAGCATTGCTGCCCGTAAGATGCTGTCTTCAGATGTATCTAGAGAGCTTGTTAGAACTGATGACGATGGTGTGATTGTCGCCTTGCTTTCCAACCGTAGCGCAAAAATTGACAATGATACTATCGAAGAAATTGTTGAGAAATCAAAGACCCGCGAAGTGCTACAGGCACCGCTCATAAGTCGTCATGATCTGCCAAAGCATATTGCTGCAAGGATGTATACCTGGGTATCAATGGCACTAAAGCAGGAACTTATGGACATCCATTCTTTCACAGCTGAAGACCTGGACCAGACAATTTCTGAATCTGTCAAAGAACTAAAACAGGAAGACGCTTCAAACGCCCCACAGACCGACAATGAACAAACGCTGATTGATAAACTAAAGAAAGCGAACAAACTGCATATTTCATTCCTTATGAAAAGCTTGCGTCAAGGGAACATCAGGCTGTTTGAGCTCGCATTTGCCGAAATTCTCAATGTTCCTGAAGAAATCATGTGTAGTATCCTTTATGAACGCGGTCCTGCCGCGCTCGCCATTGCCTGCTGTGCTGCAAAAATTGACAAGTCCGTCTTTATGACCATGTTCCGTCTCACCCGTGAAGCAAAAATGATGGATACTGAGCTATCCCAGGAAGAAATCGAACATACCTATAGCCAGTTCATGAACACTAACGAACAACGCGCAAAAGCCATTTTGCACAAATGGGTTGAAGATTCATCACGTAACCCTATATTCTAACACCTGAATTAATTGTCTATTTCAAGGTTAGGAAGTAAATGTCCTCAAACGACATCAAACTGGCGCTGTTAAACGGTGATAGCGACACTGCGAAATCGTCTGCCGATCAACTAAGATCACAGTATGACTTTGTAAGTGTTGAGGACGCGGATATCATTGTCGCTCTTGGTGGTGATGGATATATGCTGCACCTGCTTCATGAATTACTGGAAGTGGATAAGCCCATCTTCGGAATGAATATGGGCACTGTTGGGTTCCTACTCAACGAATTTTCACCCGATGACTTGCGCAGTAGAATTCGCGCAGCCATTCCATTTAAAATGTACCCTTTAAAAATGATCGCGCATACCGTGGAGGGCGACAGCCACGACGCGATCGCCTTTAACGAAGTATCGCTACTACGCGAAACCCGGCAAACTGCAAAAATCAAGATCTATGTAGATGATAAACTCCGACTTGAAGAACTTGTTTGCGATGGTGTCCTGCTATCTACTCCTGCTGGCAGTACCGCCTATAATCTTTCGGCTCACGGTCCGATCATTCCCATGACAGCTAATATTTTGGCCCTAACTCCCATCAGCGCGTTTAGACCAAGAAGGTGGCGCGGCGCCCTGTTGTCGCATACTTCCAATGTAAAATTCGAAATTTCAAATCCTGAAAAACGACCAGTAAGCGCGGTTGCTGACACAATTGAAGTGCGAAATGTAGATAGCGTGAGCATTAGTCAGGTGCCCGATCACGCAAAAACGCTTTTGTTTGATAAGGAACATACACTCGAAGAGCGCATCCTTAACGAACAATTTATCAGCTAGATTAATAGAGCTTCTTAGCCAGTGGCAGAAGCACGGTAAATTCGGAACCTTCACCTACTTTACTCTTAAGCAGGATATCACCGCCCATCTGGCGAGCCAAATGCTTGGAAATATGAAGACCAAGCCCTGTTCCCTCTTCCTTACGCGAATAAATATGACCACGGTCCTGATGGAATTTCTCAAAGACAAGGTCCTGCTGCTCTGGCGGAATGCCAATCCCCGTATCCCAAACTGTGATACCAATCACATCTTCTGCCACATGCTGGGCTCGAACACCCAATGCTCCGCCTTCCGGTGTAAATTTAACCGCATTGCTCATCAGGTTCACAAATATTTGCGTGACCCTACGTGGGTCAACATAAATTTCCTTGTCCGTGTCCACTTTGACACGGCTGGTATCGATATGCTTATCATTGGCACTGAGTATCACAAGATTTAATGCGCTCTCGATCACGTCAGAAACTTGCACATCGCGCTTCTCTAACTGTATTTTACCACTTTCGAGTACAGCAACATCAAGGATGTCGTTGATCAAATGCAGTAGATGACGCCCTGCATTCATAATATCATTGCTGTAGGAAATATATTGTTCGTTCAGCTCACCAAATGACTGCAAGGTCATGGCTTCCGCAAACCCAATAATCGCGTTGAGTGGCGTTCTTAGCTCATGGCTCATGGCCGCAAGGAAATCACTTTTAGCTTCAAGGGCCGCTTCAGCTTGCTTGGTGGCAACATCAAGTTGCGCACGTTTGTCTTTGAGATCATACAGTGTATCTTCGAGTGACTTCTGCACTTTCTCCGCCTTCATCTTTGCATGATAGCTATCGGTGATATCCGTTCCAGCACCGCGGAATCCTTGGAATTCACCACTATCCACATCGAACATGGGAACACCACTAAGGTATATGTAAATGTCGTCACCTTCCTGATCTTCAAGAACCAGAAGCTGATCACGGAATGGCGCATTTTTCTGCATGATACTTTCGCTGGTGATTTTCTCACCTTCAAAACCATTGCGAAGCTCACCGATGTTATCAATCCGGCGCCCAACCATCAGAAAGGAGGGAATGCCAGTGATCGCTGTAAAGCGGTTTGAAACGTAAGTCAGCTTCATAGACTTATCCACTTCCCAATACCAGTCGGATGTGGCGCGGGCGAAATCGCGGTAGCGCTGTTCAGTAAGCGTCGCATCTTCCGCATTGCTGTGCTTATATTGTTCAGTACAATCCGTATAGGTGCCGCCCACGGCAATGACGTAACCATCGTCATCACAGATCGGGAAATGGCGAGAACGATATTGTCTTACATTTCCGTGTATATGAAGCTGTTCTTCAACGGTCACACTGCTACGGGTAAGCTGCACTTCATTCAAAATGGAAACCAGGCTGGAAGGAAGACGGTAATCGCCGCCTGGCTGATGGACAATTCCACCAATAGATTCGCTATCGCTTACAAGCGCGCGGTATCCGTCGTTAACATAAACAAGTTCACCGCCGATCGTGGAAACATAGAGCGGAACCTTATCATCAAATTTCATTTTACCAAGAAGCGAATGAATCTGGTCTTTGACGGTGGGATGTTCGCTTTTCTCTAACTGATTCTTTACGAGCTTTTCAGCACGTAGCTTTTCAACGATCTCCAGTGGTATGATCGTTTTATCAGTTATGTTATTTACGTTTCTCACTCTTTTTTCCCATTATATCAATGTCTTACAGCATTTTTTATATCGATGCTTAACTCGCATCTTTGAGCATCATCTGCGCTTCCTGATAGTTGAAATCCCGCTGCCAGTATCTGACTGCGGCCTTCGCATTATCAGGTTTTATTCTATCATATAAATTCAACATGGTATTTAAAATTGATGTTGAACGTGCTTTTGGCCCGCTATTCGTTTGCAAAATCAGCAGGAACATTGTTGAAAACTGGCTTTTCTCAAGTCCAATTGCCCGCGAGATCACAGCAAGGCTTTCATCATTTCTTTCGCGAAGCACCCGCCAGATTATTTTGACACCAAGACCGCTAAGCTCCGCTAGAGCAGCCACTGCCACGTTGATACGTTCCTGTCGCAATGAAGTGATTACAAATTCAAACGTTAGCTTTTTTTGTTCTGCCATGCTTCTTACCAGATTAATCGCTTTGTTCATGACACTTTCTTTTTCGTCATGTTGATTTGCAACGCTTTTGGTGACCATTTCAAGGGCATCATCAAGTGCCGTCTGATCCACGTTGAAATCCGCGACAATCTTGCGGCGCAGCGCAGCCGATACCCACCAGTACATTTTGTGAGCAAGTTCGAAAGAAAGATCATTGCGGTTCAGGAGTGGCTCCTGAAACCTATCAACCGAGCGGCTTTCCTGCACCAAATATTCAATAGACGCTTCAGAGAGTTCCGCATTTTCATTACGCACCATGGCCTCAATGACATCTTCACTACCATGTTCTATCAGCTCGTCGGTTACCTGAGTACTTACATGTGCTCGGATCGCGATCGCCAGGCGGTGAGCGTCCGTTCTGTTTCTGATGGTTTCAATCAGGTCTTCATCTCTAAGAAGCTCGCTTTTTTCAAGAATCGGCTGCGCCACTTCAATGTGATCATTGGCGAGCATTGTCACCAATTCCACTGACATTTCTTCAGATTCAGAGAGGCGTTCCGATAACTTTTTGCGAATTGTTTTTTCAACGCTTTTTAGGAGCTTCACCATGATATCGTTCATGAGCACTCTTTCGTGCTCGTTCAGGCGGCCTTCAGGAGACAAAAACATATCCGAAATATTTTCCATAAGGACCTTTTTTGATCCTTCCGAATTGTCTTGCGCAAGCTTGATTAAGCCTTCTGGTGAGAGTTTGTCATTCATTCTGCGTATAACTAAACTTTAGCCCTTAAAATTCCCGTAAAAATTCTTCTATTTTTATAGTGATAATTTTTATACGCACAAGGTTAACAAAATCTAAATTTCTTTATTTTTCAATGAGTTCGAAACCAGTTTTTAATGCGGTTACTCGAATGATGAAATTCTTGCTCATCACTGCATAACTTAAAATTTTTGGGATAATTCGACTGCCAAACTGCAGAATACCAAAATGCACTTGAATTACGAATACTCACTCCTGAAATTAGCGTAGAAAACGATTACACTAGTAAGATGAAAGAATCAAACTAATTAATTATTTATTTACAATAGCTTAACAAATTATAAATGATTGGTGCGCTCGGCCGGACTTGAACCGGCAAGCCCGTGAGGGCGGCAGATTTTAAGTCTGCTGTGTTTACCAATTTCACCACGAGCGCCCGTAAATGATCGTAGCTGGATAAACGAAATGTGGGTATGCCACATTCTTATTCAGATGTGAACAGGGAGAATTAAATTTTTTTTTATTTTTTAAAAAATTAGCCGATTCTGCGTTCACGGAGCTTCTCCTTCATGAAATTCATAACCTTTTTCTTGGATTCTATTTCCCAGCTCTACGAACGCCTGATTTAATTCATTTTCAAGCGGTGAGCGCACTATAAAGGTCGCACCGTAAGAGCCTGCTTTGTAAAAAGGATAGCTGCCGATGGAGAGATGGTTGTAGCAGTTTTCAATCTCGACAAGAATGTCTGCGAATGTACTTTCACCAGCGAATACATGAATGGCGCGGGATAGTATTTTTGAACCGCCCGTAATCCTATTTTCGATATCAAGTAGCATGCTTTGCATCACCACCGGTATACCTGCAAGCACAAATACATTTTCTATTTGAAATCCGGGTGCCGCACTCACCGGATTTTTGATAAGACTGGCCCCGTGAGGAATCATCGCCATTTTAAGACGTGCGGGCGTTAGGTAGTCGGTCCCCATGGCGTCCGCCAGCAACTGTTTGGCCTGGTCATGCACGGAAATATCCACGCCGAAGGCCTTGGCAACATTCTCTGCTGTAATATCATCATGGGTTGGGCCTATCCCCCCGGTAGTAAACAGATAATCAAATTTGGCGCGGCAATCATTGACATTATCGACTATGCGCTCAGCTACATCTGGGATCACTCTGACTTCATCCAGGATGACACCTATGTCCGTCAACCAGGTCGCCAGATAGTTTAAATTGGCATCTTTGGTCCGACCAGAGAGTATCTCATCACCGATGATCAGAAGTGCTGCTTTTACTTTTTTTACCATTATTCCACCAAGCAGATTGAAACTAAAATCATTTGAGACTATATCCTAAGTGATGAATTTTGAATATGAAATAGTAAGAATATGAATTTTGAACACGAACTTTTCCACGGCACTCTTATAAAAAGATATAAACGATTTCTGGCCGACGTAAAATTGGACAGCGGCGAAATCGTCACAGCCCACTGCGCGAACAGTGGTTCCATGATGGGTCTTAAAGATGAAGGAAATGAGGTTTGGCTTTCCCCTGCCACAAACCCGAAAGCAAAACTTAATTATAAGTGGGAGATTGTAGTGGTTGGGGATGCGCTCGTCGGCATCAACACATCCCTTCCGAATAAGCTGGTTGAAGAAGCGATCCTTGACGGCACCATTGAGGAACTGCAAGGCTACGAAAATCTGAGACGCGAAATGAAATATGGTGAAAATAGCCGCATTGATTTGTTTTTAAGTGGATCTAGGGACGGAAAACCAGATTGCTATGTTGAAGTGAAAAGTGTCACACTGAGCCGTGAGCAAGGTATCGGAGAATTTCCAGACGCAGTTACCAGCCGGGGCACAAAACACCTCCGGGAACTTGGCAATATGATCGAGCAGGGCCACCGCAGTGTCATGCTGTATCTGGCGCAACGATCAGACATTAATAACTTTAAAGTTGCATCAGACATTGACCCCGCTTACGCAGATGCGTTAAAAGTGGCAAAAGATAAAGGCGTGGAAGCATATTGTTATAAATGCAAAATTTCGCCATCAGGTATTAAAGCGGACAGGAACGTTCCGGTATTGGACAATTAATGAGATACGTAAGAGCATCAGAAGCACCAGTTGAAGCAACAAGTGCTATAAAAATTTATGACCCTGCTGACTTCGAAGGTATGCGAAAAGCGGGCAATCTGGCTGCGCGCACGCTTGATATGATCACGCCACATGTTCAACCCGGCATCACCACAGATGAACTCGATAGAATTTGTGCCGAGTTTGTCACCGATCATGGTGCCATCAGCGCACCGCTCAATTATAACGGTTTTCCAAAATCGATCTGCACATCGATCAACCATGTGGTTTGTCACGGCATTCCGGGACCAAAAAAACTTAAAAACGGCGACATCATCAATATCGATGTGACCGTTATCGTTGATGGCTGGTACGGGGATCACAGCCGCATGTTTTATGCCGGCAAGCCCAGTGTCAAAGCCAAGCGCCTTGTGGATATTACTTATGATTGCCTGATGAAAGGAATTGAGCAGGTAAAGCCCGGTAATACCATGGGGGATATTGGCTATGCGATCCAGCAATATGCCCACAGCCAAAAATGCAGCGTGGTTGAGGTTTTTTGTGGTCATGGACTTGGGCGCATATTTCATGATAGTCCAAATGTACTGCACTACGGCCGACCTGGCGAAGGCGCAGAGCTTAAAGAAGGCATGTTTTTTACCATTGAACCCATGATTAATCTGGGAACAAAAGATGTAAAAGTTTTGTCCGATGACTGGACGGCTGTGACCCGTGACAGGTCACTGTCCGCGCAGTTTGAACATAGTATGGGGGTGACCGCGGACGGCGTTGAAATATTTACGCTTTCGCCGGAGGGTCATACAAAACCGCCTTATGCCTAATGATCAAAGACACGGGCATAGGGAAAGGCTAAAAGCACGGTTTCGAAAAGGTGGTGTGGACGCGCTCGCCGACTATGAACTTCTTGAGCTACAGCTTATGACCGCGATCCCCAGGCGGGACGTAAAGCCACTTGCCAAGAAACTTATTCAAACATTCGGCTCCTATGCTGAAGTGATCAGTGCTGAACCCAAAAGACTGGCTGAAGTATCCGGTGTCGGTGAGAATGTAATTACTACATTAAAACTCGCTGAAGCCAGCGCCCAGAAACTTGCCGAAGGATCAGTGCTTGAAAAACCGGTTCTAAATAACTGGCAGGCACTCTTGAATTATTGTAGTGCGCAGCTTGCCTATAAAAAGAACGAACAATTTCGGGTCCTTTTTCTGGACCGTCAAAACCGTTTGATTGCTGACGAAAAAATGCAGGAAGGCACTATTGATCACACGCCTGTCTATCCACGCGAAATCATCAAGCGGGCTTTGGAACTGGGATCAACAGCAATAATCCTCGTCCACAATCATCCCAGCGGAGATCCTACTCCAAGCCAGGATGATATTAAAATGACCAAGAAAATTGAAGCCGCAGGAAAACAACTTGGCGTTCTTTTACATGATCATCTGATCATTTCAAAAGGTGGATACAGTAGCTTCAAAACCATGAATTTGATTTAAAAACTTACAATGTAAGAGTTCGCATCTATATCGCGAAAAATTATACCTTTATCCTCGTCAAGTAAGGCTTCAAACAATTGGCGGTGTGATACGCATGGCCGCCCGTCTGGTTTGAATATTCAGTGTTGGTAATTTCTTCGTCGCCGTCTCTGCCAATGATGGTCACCATGTCACCTATTTCAATATCGTCTGACCCGGTAACATCAATGGAAGTATGGTTCGCAGTGATAAGTGCAATCATCGGGTATTTTCTACCCTTAATTATGACATTCGCGTTATTCACACTACTTAGCGAAAACCCGTCCGAGTATCCAAGCGGCAATGTTGCAATGCGCATTGGCTTTTCAATTTTATAGGCTTGGTGATAACCAATGGATTCGCCAGGCTCCATATCCTTTACATAGATTACCCTGGTCTTAACCCCAAGCACCGGCTTGATATCCATATTGGGCATGGGCTCCAGGCCAACGAGAGAGCTTCCCGGACGCACCATATCCAAATGCGCGTTTGGATCATGATCCACTTCTGCACTGCTTGCCGCGTGCCTGATCCCCAGATCAATCCCCTTTGCCTTGGCATTTTCGTAAACTGCATTTAGCCTATCGATTTGAATTGGATTAAAATCGGCATCTTCGGTCATGGCAGTGAGCACGCCTTCTATTTCAACATGCGAAAGCGCTGCCACTTTTTCCACAAATGCGTCGGCAATTTTATAAGGCACCCCTACCCGACCAAGGCCAGTATCGATTTTGATGTGGACTTTTGCTTTGCGGTCGAGCTTTCTTGCTTCTTCGTTAAGAATATCCACCGCATCAGAAAAAACAGACTGGCTGATGTCATGTGTGATCGCTGTACGGGCATCACGAGCGGAAAAAGGACCAAGGTTAAGGATCATGCCCTGAACATTATTGTGGCGAAGCAGTTCCCCTTCATCCATTTTTACGACGGCGAAGCGATCAATACCTTCGAGCCACATGCTCTGCGCTATTTCCACAATCCCGTGGCCATAAGCGTTACATTTGATCACCGCCATAATTGGTCGTCCATCAATTTTCTTACGAACTTCCGCTATGTTGTGACTGAGATTATCGATGTTAAGCTCGACCCATGTATCAAACTGATCCTCGACAGTTTGTGGCGGTGGTCCGGCCATTCCTTCTTCCTGCGCACGCGCCATAGTCGCTGCCGTTCCAGTCAAGATCACACCTGCCGATGTGGTGCTAGCCAGTTTTATAAAATCACGTCTGTTTGTTTTAGTCATTTTTTTCACTTATATGGTTAGTCTTGTAAGTCCTGCCTTGATAGCGCTTGCCCGGTAGTAAGAATGCCCTTCCGTTTTTGAAGCCATCTCTGAAGCCTTTATCTGCTCATCACCTTCACTGCCAATAAGGGTTACGATATCGCCTATCTTTATATCTGTCGATCCCGTTATATCGACAATAGTATGATTGGCTGTTACGGCAGCAATTACAGGATATCTTTTTCCACTAATGAGTACATCCAAATTCCCCGGCGCACCAAATGGATATCCGTCTGAATAACCAACAGGCAAAGTTGCTACCCTCATCGGCCGTTCTACTTCATAAACCTGTCGATAGCCGATGGTTTTTCCAGGCATGAGATCCTTAATATATTGTACCCTGGTCTTAAAGGACATGATCGGGCTGACATTCAGATCCCCATGGCGCGCAAGACCAGTGAGCGAGGCACCGGGCCTAACCATATCAAGCAATGAACTCTCGGGCAGGAAGGCGATCCCTGCACTTGATGCCGCATGTCGAAGTCCCACATTGATACCTTTTGCCCTGGCGCCATCAGTCACTTCAACAAAGCGATCAATTTGCGGCTGATCGAAAGGTCTATTTTCAGCAAGCACTGTATAAACACCTTCAATTTCAATATCTTCCATCACCGCGACTTTTTCAATAAAAGGCAGCGCTTCTTCATACGGCACGCCAATCCGGCTCATACCGGTATCTACTTCAATATGAACTTTTGCTTTGCGGCCTAGCTTTCTTGCCTCTGCGGCAAGAATATCCACAGTTTCCGAAAAAACAGCCTGACTGATATTATGAGTAATAGCTGTTCTGGCGTTTCGCGCTGAAAAAGGCCCTACATTCAAGATCATACCTTCAACACCTTCATGGCGCAGTAATTCGCCTTCGTCCATTTTTACGACCATGAAATGTTCAACACCCTGCGCTGCAAGCCCTTTTGTCACGTCGACAATACCATGGCCGTACGCATTACACTTGACCACCGCCATAATCGGACGACTGCCTACCCGGCTTTTTACTTCGGCTAAATTATGATTAAGCTGGTCAATATCAAGCTCAACCCAGGCATCAAACTGATCTTCAACGGTTTGCGCCGGTGGTCCGGCCGTTCCTTCTTCTTGTGCTCTGGCCATCGTAGCGATTGTTCCGCTAAGCACTACGCCAGCGGACACAGAGCTGGCCAGTTTCATAAAATCCCGTCTGTTACTATCGGTCATTTCTGCCCCCTATTTGAATTCTATAAACCTATCATAGGCATAATCAAGACATTGATCCAGAGTGTCAACCAGCATGCTCTTTTGCTCAACTGGCAGCCTTTCATAGCCAAATGAAATAGGATCCTTTTTCATAAAGCAAATGGTCGCCTTGGCGTTTGGTACGTATCCTTTCTTCACATAATCACCCGCGAATGCTGCATTATAGGGCGCGATATAATTGTTGCCGGCAGCAAGAAAGTCCTTAAGCATATTGGTGGCCTTTTCGGGCGTGTAGGGTGGAATATCAATTTTGTCTTCGTCGCGGGTGCTGTACCAGGGAAAATACTTTCCCTGCAAATGAATCCGTTCCCAGAGCCAGGTCAGATGACTGCCATCTTCGTTAAGCTCCAGCGGCGGTGAATAATTGGCCAAAATATCAGCTAGCTCCTCGTCAGTGAGGACCGATATACCGTTTCCCACCACATAATTAAATCTTTCGGGATAAAGTGCTGAAGCAGCGACCGCGAAGCAGGAGCCAGTGTGATATCCGTAAGCACAAGCTTGCTCGATCTGCAGTGCATCCATAAATTCGATAATAGCTTCCGCATAACTTTCAATGCCCGGATTTACTATTTGCAGCGGGTCAGAATTTCCGTTACCGGGATTATCGGGTGCGATTAATCTGAAATCACCGGCCCATTTTTGCATCAGATCGATATAATCTTTTGAGGAACTGGGTGATTGATGAAGCAGGAGCACGGTTGGCCCCTCTCCTGCTTCCCGGTAATGGATTTGACCAAAGGATAGATCGGCGTATCTTCTTTTAATTGATTCATGTTGCGTCATAATTGTTGCTTATTTATTTTTTTGTAAAAGTGTAGCATCATTTAGATGGACGTCAATGTTAGGAATGCCATGACACGGGAAGAATTTGACAAATACTGCGCCTCCTTAAAATCAACCACCCATGTAGTGCAGTGGGCAGGTGCCAGCGTCTGGAAAATCGGTGGAAAGGTCTTTGCCATTCATTCAGGAATGGGGGAAGAAGGCGAGCACACACTCAGCTTCAAATGTAGTGAGCTTAATTTTCAGATTCTCTGTGAACTTGATGGCATAATTCCCGCCCCCTATCTTGCGCGCGGCAAATGGGTGCAAGTAAAAACCGAGGAAGCCATGTCAAATGAAGATGTCAAAGATTACATCAAATCTTCTTATGATATTATTTCAGGCAAACTCACCAAAAAAATGCGCAGCGACTTGGGGATTGGCGAATAGAGTTATTTAGCTATTTCCTAGCGCCTCTTAGCCGTGGGAGCAATTATGCTCAACTTCTTCCATAACAAAGCTCATGACTTTATCAAAATCCGCAGGAAGCTGATCTGGGTCAGGCTCTGAAGCCGCCTTTTTCATCAATCTGAACTGATTGAAATATTTGATACATTTTGGACAAACCATAAGGTGAGTATAGAAGCGAAAACTGGTCATAAGGTCAGCTTCGCCATCAATAATTTCTGATATTTTCTGCGCAACTTCGCTACACTCTTTATACATGGTTGGTCACTCCTTATTCAATTTTGACCGAACTGCCGCCCTTAACGCCGAGCGTGCACGGTGGATCTTAATACGCAAATTTCCCGCGCTTATATCCAGAGCCGCACATATTTCGCCAGGCTCCAGACCTTCCACTTCCTTCAGCAGAAGTACCTCACGATATGCATGAGGTAGGTTATTTATTTCATCGTGGACAATGCGAAGCAGTCTTTTGTGCTCAAGTTCCCGCGCTGCACGTCCATCCCATTCATTACAATCATCCTGCCAATGTCCGTCACTTTCCTTGAAGTAACCATTTTCCGGATCATCACCAACGTCAACATAGCGCTTCAATCGCCTTATCTCGTCGATCGATTTGTTGCGTACAGCGCGGTAAAGCCAGCTTTTTATGCTGCACCTACCGTCAAACATATCGATGGTGCGGTAGACATTAATGAGCGCCTCCTGCACAACATCTTCCGCGAGTCCATGATCGCTCAGCATTCTCCTGGCATAAGCGATCAGACCAGGACCATTGCGCGCAAAAACCTCTCGCCATACCTCACTATCCCCCGATTTTAAGGCCGCGATTTGATCCCTGTTTTCCGCAGTCATATTTTGATGTATATCATCAACCCGCATTTTAATGCTTTCTACCCGCGTTTCATCCTGACAAGCTACGTTTTATATTAGCATCCTATTTTTCCAACGCCACTACTCACCAGATCATTGATGAGTTTCGCTTGTAATTATTTGCGCCAGCGACAGGGGTGGACCTGGAGGATGACCAGGAGAACGTTGAATATGTATGCCCCTGCCACTGGTGCAAACGCTGCGGGTACACTTAAGACGTACCGATCACGAAAACGTTACAGAAAAAAATGTAACAAATGCATTTTTTGTTCGTCTAAAGCTTAACTCGATGCGAGTTGCGGCCCTAATTCGGCCATTCAAACATTTGAGAAACTGAAATTGAAAGTCGAGAACAAGAAATGTTCCCCCACACGTTTTCGACCTTCTTCCGATCCCGGCGCAAGCCGGGATCGGTTACTTCTTTTAACTCATCGGTTAGACGCATGAAAAAGGCTTAGCCGAAAACAGCTAAGCCTTTGATATTAATGGTCGGAATGACTGGATTCGAACCAGCGACCCCTACACCCCCAGTGTAGTGCGCTAACCAGACTGCGCCACATTCCGTCAATCGGAGCTGCAATATAGCGATTGCTTCGCTTTCTCGCAACAGGCCAATTGATCTTTGACTAAATTATTTATACCATGCAACGCATACAACAATATTGGGAATAAATAATGATCAAAAAACTTTCACTAATTTTGCTGATTACACTGGGTTTAAGCACTAACGCGCAATCACAAATGTCTGATGACATTAATTTAGAAGAATTTACAACGGCAAATATCTACTTTCATATGGGTGTGGTGGCCGCATTCGCTGAAGTGGTTAAATATGATGTAAAGCAAATTGGCCTCAGCGAAATGTTCACAGCTGAAGAAGCAGATAAATGGGAAACTGTCATAACGCATATTACTGACCGCAATGACGTGCTGAATTACCGCGAAAGTGATTTTCTTGTAACCGACCTTTTCCCAGCTTCTATAACTGATGGAAAAACATTGTTTCTTATCTATAAGGGTGACACGCTTGATAAGTATCTTGCGCTGAAAGCACGAAAGGCGGAATTAATAGCGCAAAATAAATATGACCAGGCTGGCCGACGGGAAATTGCAGAGGGCTTTGGTGCCCTGCTTGACTATTCTCAGGAAGCAATAGACAGATTAATTGCTTCAAACGGAGCTGGCGACTGATTTAAATTCCTATTGACGATTTTATAGGCTTACTTTTTTAAGGATTCCGCCAGATTTAACCTTGTTTTTTCAAGATTGTTACGGATTGTTTTCAGTGACGTACCGTCAGGCAGATCTTCGTTTGATGCCGCTGGTGGAGTTGAAGGCTCATCAGCACTTTGAAGGACATATGATTGTTGAATTACAGCCTTTACGCCATGTTCACGAAGTAATTTCTGCGCACCCTTGATGGTATAACCATCGTCATGGAGTAATCTTCTTATAGCATCTATTACTTCCACATCTTCAGGACGATAGTAGCGACGTCCGCCGCCACGTTTCATAGGTTTGATCTGGCTGAACTTGCTTTCCCAGAAACGAAGAACATGCTGCGGTATACCGATACTATCAGCAACTTCGCTGATTGTCCGAAACGCATTGGGTGATTTCGCATGTTTTGAGGCTGGCATTTAGCTCAATTTCTCTCTGTACGTGGGCAGTGCTGTTTCTAAAAACAGCACGTCCAACTGTTCAATTTATACTATTATGAATTACTGACGCGATCTTTAAGAACTTGCGATGGTCTAAAGACAAGAACCCGTCTTGGTTCGATTGGAACCTCTTCACCGGTTTTAGGATTACGACCAATTCGACCGCCTTTGTCGCGAACAATAAAACTTCCAAAGGATGAAATTTTTACATTGTCACCTTTTGTCAGGTTTCCAGCGATCTCATCAAGAACTGTTTCGACAAGGTCCGCGGACTCGTTTCTGGATAGCCCTACTTCCTGATAAACCGCTTCGATTAAGTCAGCCCTAGTAACTGTTTTTCCACTCATGATTCCTACCTCTTATTTTTCTTATAGCCTACTGTAGCAGGATTATACGGTCAATATCAAAGGGATGCGTATAGTTCCTAATAGTCTAGATTATCTACAAAAAAACGAAAAAAGGTAAAAATGTCACACAAAAATTAGCTTTTACCACCTTAAAAGGCAGGCGCCCCAGGTGAATCCACCACCCATAGCTTCGAGAATCAGTATATCTCCCTTACCGATTCGGCCATCTTTGACCGCTACATCAAGTGCAAGAGGTATCGATGCTGCTGAAGTATTTGCATGATCCTGTACGGTTACAACGACCTTTTCAGGATCTACTTTTAGCTTTCTGGCAGTGCCATCAAGGATGCGTTTGTTTGCCTGATGAGGTACAATCCAGTCGACATCTGATGAGGTCATGTCACAATCTTCCAGCACCTCCCCTACAACTGATGCGAGATTAACAACAGCATGACGGAAGACCTCCCCTACAACTGATGCGAGATTAACAACAGCATGACGGAAGACCTCCCTACCCTTCATGCGAAGGTGACCAATGGTCCCAGTCGACGAGACACCACCATCGACATAAAGCAGTTCATTATACCTTCCGTCAGAATGAATACGTGAAGCGAGCATTCCTTGGTCGGTGTTTTCACCTGATCCTTCTTGCGCTGTTAAAACAACTGCGCCCGCACCATCCCCGAAAAGAACGCACGTGGTTCTATCTTCCCAATCAAGGATACGGGAAAATATTTCTGCTCCAATGACAAGTACATTTTTAGCTTGTCCTGCTTTAATAAAATTGTCGGCCGTGGTTAGCGCGTAAACAAAACCAGAGCAAACCGCCTGGACATCAAATGCAGCACCCTTGGTTATACCAAGCTTGCGCTGTACGGTAGTTGCCGTTGAAGGAAAGGTTTGATCTGCTGTCGACGTAGCAACAACAATAAGATCAATATCGACTGCGTCCATCCTGGCACTTTCGAGCGCTCGTGTCGCGGCCTTTACCGCCAGATCAGATGTCACCTCATCCTCAGCGGCAATATGACGCCGTTTTATGCCGGTACGCTCAATAATCCATTCATCTGACGTATCAACAGTTTTTTCCAAGTCGGAATTCGTAAGAATTTTTTCGGGAAGATAAGATCCCGTTCCTGTAACAACAGAACGAATGACGCTCATTACTTTTGTTCCTTGATATTCATCTCAACTACAGTGTCGTCATTCAAGCTTTCTGGTACTTTTTCTGTTACAGACGCATCTTCAGCTGCACTATTAAAATTGGTTAAATCACGGGTAATTTTACCGGCAAGATCATTTTGCGCCATATCTATAGCAACACCAATCGCACTAGCAAAACCGCTTGCTGTAGCACCACCATGGCTTTTAATCACCAGACCATTAAGTCCCATAAAGACCGCACCATTGTGATTGTTTGGATCCAAATGATCTTTGAGCGATTGCAACGAGGAGCTGGCAAAGAGCGCACCGATTTTTGACATTGCACTTTCATTAAGGGAGCGCTTGAGCAAATTCGCAATCATTTTTGCGGTCCCTTCAGCTGTTTTTAGGGCAATATTACCTGTAAATCCATCTGTGACTACAACATCCATTTCACCGCCACCAAGGCCATGACCTTCGGTAAAGCCACGATAATCCATTGGGATATTCGCTTCTCTAAGCATACGGTCCGCTTCTTTAATGACATCGCTTCCTTTAAGCTCTTCAACACCGACGTTAAGGATCGCAACTCTTGGTTTGGAAACCCCAAGCACCGTCCTGGCAAAAGCGGCCCCCATAATAGCAAACTGAACAAGGTTATTCTCGTCGCATTCGACATTCGCGCCCAAGTCAAGCATAACGCTTTCGCCGCGGCTTGTTGGTATAAGAGTTGCGAGCGCTGGTCGGTCTATACCTGGCATTGTGCGTAGGATAAATTTGGCGAGTGCCATTTGTGCGCCAGTATTGCCGGCAAGCACAGCTGCATTCGCTTTGCCGTCTTTTACAGCCTGGATGGATTGTCCCATACTTGAATCACGACCACGGCGCAACGCCTGACTCGGTTTCTCATCAGCGGAAATGACTTTATCGGTGTGACAAACTTCGACACAGTTTTTCAAGATCGGATAGCGCGTAAGCAAAGGCACAATTCTTGTTTCGTCACCAAATATCAGAAACTCTAAATTTGGCGATCGCTCACGGGCAATGCTTGCTCCTTCGATAACAATATCGGGAGCATGGTCACCGCCCATCGCATCCAATGAAATTATAAGTTCACGCGTCAATGCATACCCTTATTTAAATTAATGCCCAATCAAAGCACCTGTTAATATACTATCTTCTTATACAAAGAAGCTTTTTTATGACAATAGTTTAAAATATAGCAATATCCTATATCTTCAAGTCTTATGTTTAAGGTCCTTTAAAACATTAAACGGGTTTTCCCGCTTCGTTTTTGCATCGATTTCGTCTTCAGTCAGCACTTTATGACCCAAATTACCGGCGTCAGCGTCCGCTTTTTTTGGATAGGGGTTGATGAAAAGCGACAAATATTCCGATACATACCCACCAAGGTCCACTTCATAATCCTCTATATATTCTATATCGTCATCATCGAGCTCAAATTCAACTTCTTGTAAGTCTAAAGCGTCATCATCACCTTCTTCATCAGTCTTGAAAACAATTGAAAAACGTTCCTCAATTTTCTCATCCACTTGCTCAAGCGATAACACACACGTCTGAACAACCTGGGCATTCAAGGCCACTTCAAGTAAATAATCGCCAGTTTCCTTTTGCGCCCTTTTTGTAAGCCGGCAATCCGCCAACACAGCTTTTATCTTCGGGATAGAATATCTTGATGCGAGACTGGCACATTCTTCACTCGTTGCCTCCAATTTTAAATGGCTGCCATTTTTTTTAACATTTTCAAGATTGAAAGGTCGGCTGAATTCGTTCAAGGCATTATTATTCATCGCTTTCAATCCCTGTAGGCAGGTTAAACCTGACGTTTCCAGCTAGCACACCACTAAGATCATATTCATTAATGTTTTGCCACTGCTCAAGATAATAGTCAGTTATGCCATCCAATATCCCTGGACTTGTTTCTCGTTCACGATAAAGATTACGGTGAATCGCTTCTTGCAACTTACTTCTGTCATGCAGCTTTAGATGTTCCTGATACTTTTTAATACGCCCATAAAAAGCTTCAGCCATTTCTTTAACTCTCTTGCCAACGCCGAGATCTCCCACTCCAACTTCTCGCATAGCCAGGTCCAAATTATCGAACATTGCTTCTTGTAGCATTCTCTTTAAGTCAGAAACTGGCTGCTCTTGTGCACTTTGATCCAATTTGTTGATCACAAGTGACATATGCATAGCCATCAAATCAAATCTGCCATCAAGGCTATCTTCCACGGCATAATCGGTATAAAAAACAGGTTGTCTCGTATGCTCTATAATCTGTGCAAACAAATTATGAGCTGACCTTTCCAATTTTTTATCTTTAAACAAAAAACCGAGCATTCTTCATTTATTCCTTATTAAACGAATAATTTTGTTGAACATGCTTAAAAATAAGCGCAAAACGCTCTCTTTCGCATACTAAATGATTGACTATAGACAAAGCAAATGTCATTTTGTTGCCAAATTTTGGCGATATTTGTGTTGTCGCTAACAATCCAATTCGATTGGAAAATTGACTTAACACGGGGCCGTGTAAACTGCAATTAAATCCGACATGGATCTAATTGATTTAAGACGAATTGAAAGTATGACCGTAATTTTTAAAAGATTAATACTTGTCGCTACAGCATTGGCAGTACTTTCTGCTTGCTCAACCATGAAGCAAACGCGCGGTTACGTGCCGGACGAAAAGCTGGTCAATGCCATTAGAGTGGATGTGGACAATAAACAATCTGTTGAAAGCCTGCTTGGCAACCCAACCATGAAGCCAACCTTTGACGATTCTAACTGGTACTATTATTCCAAGAAAACCGAGCAATGGGCGTTTTTTAAGGAAAAAGTCTCGCACCTGGATATTCTGGCGATCACTTTCGATGACGAAAATTATGTTTCTGATATACGCCATTACACAATAGCCGATAACAGAATTATCGACCCGGTTTCAAAGAAAACCGTAACCCACGGTAAGGACGTAAACTTTCTCGCTGAGCTCTTTGGTAATGTTGGTCGCTTTGGATCTGCCGGAGGAGGCCCGGAAGCCGGAAACTAAAAGCTTCTGGCTTGACTTATCACAACACGTTTGACAATTTCGCGATTTGATTCTGCGTTGGCGAACTCTTTGATTTTTTCTGATAACTTGTCGTAGTCCACTACGTTTGGATTATCGTCACGGGCGACAGAATTTACACTAAAATGACGGATCAATGCATCACGAACCACCACACCGTTTTTTACGACTTCCATTTTGTCGTCGTTTCCGATGACTTCAAGCGAAACATCCATAACAGCGTAATTAAGCACTCTGCCATTATAAAAAACAGGTAGCTGCAATCCGTCCATTCTCGCGAACTGATAATCAGGTTTTTTGGGCTCCGCAATAGCTACTTCAGCAACTGGTTCTGCTTCAGCAGGCGCTGGCTGCATCAGAAAAAATCCCGCAGCGCCACCACCGCCAACGACTAGACCCGCAAGCAAGCCTATTATAAGCAGTTTTTTACCGCCGCCGCTTTTTGGATTTTCTTCGCCACCTTCTTCGATTTTTTCTTCATCAGCCATTTTAAGGTCCTACTACTTAAAAATGACGAAAACCCTTATCTTTGGTGTCTATTTCAATGCCTTCGTCATTTAGCAACTTAACTTCACGATCATCAGTGATTTTTCCTATTTTGGTGAGTTTTACACTGCTTTCACCGGATACATCACTCAAAAATTGATCACTTTTTGCATTGGCAGTGAAAAGTAATTCGTAATCGTCACCGCCATGCAAACACAGGTCACTATACTCTGCTTTAGTTGCCAAAAGATTACCGAACGCTTCAGAAACGGGTATTTTTTTTGCTTCTATGGTTGCTCCCACCGCTGATTGGCGGCAGATATGAGACACATCACTGATCAGGCCATCAGATATATCCATTATGGAAGTAACATGTGGCGCAACTTCTTTCGCCAGATTAATGCGTGGCTGAGGCAAATAATATCGATCTACGAGAAACGAAAAAGCTTTTTTATCCAAATTATCGTTGATCACAGCCAATCCTGCTGCGGAATCGCCCAATGTACCCGATACATAAATGTCATCGCCCGTTTGGGCACCAGACCTGATTGCAGCCACTGTTGGATCACTTTCGCCGATTGCTGTGATGGAAATGGTAGTCGGTCCGCCTGTCGATACAGTGTCCCCACCCCAAAGCTTTAGGCCAAAATGTTCCTGATCTTGCTTAAGTCCTTCCGCAAATTTAGCAACCCACCCTTCCCTATCAGACATATCAGATGGTAACGCCAGGCTCAGCAAATAGCCTTTTGGCTCGCTAGCCATGGCTGCAAGGTCGGAAAGATTTACGCGAAGTGCTTTTCTTGCAACGAGCTCTGGATTATCATTTTCAAAAAAATGGACACCAGCCACCAAAGTATCCATTGTATAGACAAGGTTTATCCCCGTTTGGGGTTCAAAAATCGCGGCATCATTTGAAAGCGAAAAGGCCGGCTCACCACTGGGGCTCAGTGGCTTAAAGTATTTTTCGATTAAATCAAATTCTGAGACCGTCAATATTAAAACCCCTCATTTTAACGGTTTTGTTTGGCGATCCTGTCAAGTACCCCATTGACAAATCCCGGCGTACTATCATCAAAAAATGCCTTCGTTACATCCACATATTCATTGATAATGACATTGGTGGGTATGTCCGGTCTCGCTACGATTTCATAGCCGCCAGCCCGCAAAATTGCACGAGCAACCGACTCAATTCGCTCCATAGTCCAATCATTACTTAGGCATTCTTTGATTTGATTGTCTAAATCTTCCTGGCGCTCACCAACGCCGGAAACAATATCAGAAAAAAGAGCCGCATCAGCTTCTGCAAACTGATCCTCATCCACAATTTGACCCAATCTGTGTTCAATAAACTCTTTAATCACCAACGGCGTTTTACCTTTACTGGCTTCAATCTGAAAAAGAGCCTGAACAGCTGCCAATCGTGCTGCAGCTCTTGCGCCCCCTTTAACTGGTTTCTCCTCAGCCATCAGCCGTTAGGTCCATATTGTTTTTTAAGCTCAATCATGCGAAGTGCCGCTTCAGCAACAGCACCACCTTTGTTTTTCTGGTCAACAGCGCTGCGGGCCCAAGCTTGTTCACGGTTTTCAACGGTAAGAATACCATTTCCAATAGCAAGGCGGTCTTTGATTGCCAGATCCTGAAGTCCGCGCGCACTTTCACCGCAAACATAATCATAGTGGCTGGTTTCGCCGCGGATCACACAGCCAAGTGCGACATAACCGTCATATCCGTCGTTGCCATCTGCAGCGAACCTGATCGCACCCGGAATTTCCAGCGCACCTGGCACTGAAATTCGGTCATAATCAGCACCGGCACCATCAAGTACCTGCGCGGCACCCTTCACCAGCTCATCTGCGATATCTTCATAAAACCTTGCTTCAACAATGAGCACTTTCATTATTCGCTGTCCTTTTTTACTATTTTAAGATCAAGATTTTCATCAAAGCGCTGATGGCCGATAATATTAAGGCCGTAGCCTTCAATACCAATCACATGCTGTTCACTATCGGAAAGCAAAACGAAGTCTTTGACACCCAAATCCAGCAATATTTGCGCGCCAATACCGTAGTTTTTGATATTGGGGGATTTTTTCTTGGCCTTTTGATCCTTCTTGGCAATTTCATCCGTGATGTAAGTCTTTCTGTTTTCGCGAAGAAAAACCATCACACCGCATTCTTCTTTGCCAAGTTCTTCCATAGCACGATTGCACTGGCTGCGACGTGGTCCGTGCTGACCCAGAAGATCTTCAAAAATATTAAAGGAATGCATCCGGACCAGTACACGTTTCGCTGTTTTTGGGTTTCCCTTTACAAGCGCGAAATGCTGAATGCCGTCATCCTTGGCAAGATAGGCCCGCATGGAAAATTTGCCGCCAAATTCTGAATCAACCTCTGTGGTATCAATGCATTCCACCAAATTATCATTACGGCGACGATAAGCGATCAAATCAGCAATAGTTGCCACTTTCAAATTGTGTTTCTTGGCAAATTCAACCAGATCCGGCAGACGCGCCATAGTACCGTCATCCTTCATGATTTCGCAAATAACGCCGGAGGGGATAAGTCCCGCAAGTCTCGCAACATCAACCGCCGCTTCCGTATGACCCGCACGCACAAGCACGCCGCCGCGACGAGCAACAATTGGAAATACATGACCGGGGGTGACAATATCTTCTTTGTCTTTGGTTGGATCTATGGCAACCGCAATAGTGTGGGCACGGTCCGCCGCTGAAATACCAGTGGTGACCCCTTCCGCTGCTTCAATAGAAGTAGTGAAGGCTGTCTGATGTCGAGTGGCATTTTTCTGCGACATCATTTGAAGACCTAGATCCTGAGATCTGCGCGCGGTAAGCGCCAGACAAATGAGCCCGCGACCATGGGTCGCCATAAAATTAATCGCGTCCGGTGTCGCCATTTGAGACGGAATTATAAGATCCCCTTCGTTTTCACGATCTTCATCATCCACCAGGATAAACATTCTGCCATTCTTGGCGTCTTCCAAAACATCCTCTATAGGGGAAAGGAAATTATGAGGCATCTTTCTCTCGCAAATTAATTCTTTGTCTTTTTATTAGCTTATTGGTCACGCATTCTGGCCACATATCTTGCCAGTATATCGATTTCAATATTAACTCGGTCACCGGCGGCATTTCTGCCAAAAGTGGTTTTTTCCTGGGTATGGGGAATAATATTGATACAAAATTGCGTGGTCGTTTCATGATCAATGACATCATTCACAGTTAGGGACGCGCCATCAACTGTTACAGACCCTTTTTCAGCGATGTAGGTCCTGAACTCTGACGGCAGGGAAAATGTAAATTTCTTACTGTCACCTTCTTGTTCAATCGATATGACATCACCGACACAGTCCACATGACCCGTTACGATGTGACCACCAAGTTCTTCGCCGACTTTTAGAGCGCGTTCAAGGTTTATGCGTGTACCAACATTCCACTCTCCGAGCACTGTGCAGGAAAGTGTTTCAGCGGAAACGTCAACACTGAACCAATCTTCGCCCTTGTCTACAACTGTAAGGCAACAGCCCGAACAGGCAATGGATGCACCAAATTCAATGGTCGATGTATCAAACGCTGTTTTTATGGCGATCCGTGTATCACCATTTTTATCGATTCTCACGACCTCGCCAATATCCGTTACAATTCCAGTAAACATCGCTGTCCTAGCTTTTTACATCAAATTCCTGCCATTCATCCGCGCCGGAAATTCCCGCGTCCAGCAATGACAGATTTATATGCTGATCTAATTCATTTATCGGGATACCGTATAGCGCATCCAAGCCATTTTCACCAATAGAATCTGAAGATTTAAACCATAAAAGACGGTCTACCAGACTTGCCTTAATCAGGGAAGCATTAAGTTTGCTGCCCCCTTCCGATAAAATTCTCGTAATACCCTGCTTAACCAGTGTTTTCATGACCATTTTAAGATCAATAAGGTTCCGCTCATCCCGCTCCAGGCAAAATATTCGTGCCCCCTTCTCTTCAAAAGCTTTGTATTTATCCTCATCGAAACTAGAGGTCATGATCCAAAGAGGGAATCGGTCTACGGTTTTAAGGAGCTTGCTATCCAATGGGATTCTGAGATCGGTATCCAGCAAAACTCTAATCGGTGATCTGTGCTCAAGCCCCGGCACTCTGCAATCAAGTGTTGGGTCATCCACAAGTGCCGTTCCAATTCCAATCATTATGGCATCATGATTAGCCCGGTATAAATGCCCTCTCATCCTTGCTTCCGGGCCGGTAATCCATGTTTGTGTGTCTTTCTTGGCAGCTATTTTTCCATCTACCGAACTGGCAATTTTTACGGTGACCAACGGACGCTGTTTATCGAACCTTTGAAAAAAACCTTGATTGATGGTATCGGCTTCTGGCCGGCATAAGCCTACATCAACTTTAATGCCCGCTTCTTCAAGAATTTTAATCCCTCCGCCACTCACTCTCGGATCCGGATCATCAGTGGCGATCACCACCCGTGCCACTCCAACTGTCGCAAGCGCCTCAGCACAGGGCGGTGTTTTCCCATGATGCGCGCAAGGTTCGAGCGTAACATAAGCCGTTGCGCCGTCAGCTTTTTTTGCATTTTCAATTGCTATGGTTTCTGCATGTGGCCTTCCACCCTCAGCGGTCCAACCACGACCAATGACATAACCATCCTGCACAAGAACGCAACCCACAGCCGGATTGGGGGCCGTGGTGCCAAGCCCGCGCCTAGCGAGGCCTAGTGCCATTTTCATAAAGGCATGATCATCATTGGAAAAAGTAGGATTAGCTTTCGTCATGATCAGCAATCTCGCTGACGAAATCTTCAAAGTCACTTGCTTCACGGAAGTTTTTATAAACGGACGCAAAGCGAACGTAGGCTACTGTATCAAGCTGCTCCAGCCCTTCCATGATCAGTTTACCAATGGTTTCCGATGGAATTTCGCTTTCTCCCATGCTCTCAAGCTGACGTACAATACCGCTGACCATACGTTCCACCTGATCTTCATCCACAGGGCGCTTGCGCACAGCGATCTGCACAGACCTTTCCAGTTTTTCGCGTTCAAACGGAACTTTTTTACCTGATGTTTTGAGGACGGTAAGTTCACGAAGTTGCACCCGTTCGAAAGTAGTAAAGCGGGCACCGCAGCCACTGCAGGACCGGCGGCGCCTTATTGCTGAATTATCCTCAGTGGGACGGCTGTCCTTGACCTGGGTATCTTCATTTCCGCAAAACGGGCACCGCATTGTAAATTCCTTTAATGATTAATAAATCGGGAACTTGTCACAAAGGGCAACGACCTTTTCACGTACCCTCGCTTCCACCACGCTGTTATCTTCCTGATTTTGTTGGAGTCCGTCAAGTATTTCGAGGATAAAGTCGCCAACTTCTTCGAATTCGGCTTCCTTGAAACCTCGGGTTGTTCCCGCTGGTGTTCCCACACGAATACCAGATGTGACCATTGGTTTTTCCGGATCAAACGGCACACCGTTCTTGTTACAGGTAATATTCGCGCGACCAAGGGACGCGTCCGCAGCTTTACCTGTTAGGCCTTTCGGACGAAGATCAACAAGCAGCAAATGTGTATCCGTCCCTCCTGACACAATATCGCAGCCCCCATCGTTCAGGCGCTGCGCCAGCGCACGGGCATTTACCTTTACCTGACGGGCATAGTCCTGAAATTCCGGTTTCAGTGCCTCGCCAAAGGCCACGGCTTTCGCCGCAATAACATGCATAAGCGGTCCACCCTGAAGACCCGGGAACACAGCTGAATTAAATTTCTTGCCGAGATCCAAATCGTTGGTCAGGATCATACCACCGCGCGGACCGCGCAGGGTTTTATGGGTTGTTGTTGTGACCACATGGGCGTGTTCCAGGGGACTTGGATGCTCTCCACCGGCCACAAGACCGGCAAAATGAGCCATATCCACCAGAAGGTAAGCGCCAACACTATCGGCCACTTCCCGCATACGTTTAAAATCAATTTCACGCGGGTAGGCAGAACCGCCAGCAATGATGACCTTCGGTTTATGCTCGTTAGCGAGCTGTTCAATCTGATCAAAATCCATCAGATGATCATCGCGGCGCACACCGTATTGCACCGCATTAAACCATTTTCCTGACTGCGCGGGCGGCGCACCGTGGGTTAAGTGACCACCTGCGTCAAGTGACATACCAAGAATTGTGTCACCCGGTTTCGTCAGCGCGAGCATCACAGCGCCATTTGCCTGCGCTCCTGAGTGCGGCTGCACATTTGCAAATTCACAGTTAAAGAGCTTCTTTGCCCGCTCGATGGCGAGGCTTTCTGCAATGTCTACATATTCGCACCCACCATAATAGCGACGACCCGGGTAACCTTCCGCATATTTGTTGGTCATGATCGACCCTTGAGCTTCAAGTACTGCGCGGCTTACAATATTTTCAGAAGCAATCAGTTCAATGTGGCGCTGTTGACGCCCCATTTCAAGATCAATACTTTCCATAAGTGTCGCATCCGTTTCAGACAGCGGTGCGTTGAAAAATGTTTCCAGGTTTGTTGACATATTTATTAAGCCCTTAAAATTAAATATAAATTATGACATTTTATTAATACGATTTTGATGACGCCCACCCTCAAAACCAGTATTTAGAAATACATTTAAGCAATCTTTAGCCACTTCGATACCTGTAGTTCGACCCCCAAGTACCAACACATTCGCATCATTATGTTCACGACACAGGCGCGCCGTCAGCGCATCATGGACCAACGCCGCCCGAATATGGGCGTGACGGTTCGCTGCAATGCTAATGCCGATTCCCGATCCGCAGACCAGAACTCCACGTTTTATATCACCACTTTTCAGCGCACCCGCAAGTGCATGTGCATAATCTGGATAGTCCACAGAACTTTCATCATGGCAACCCAAGTCATTGACTTCAAAGCCCATTTTTTTAAGTTCAGATTTCAGGATTTCTTTATAGTCGTAACCGCCGTGGTCACTGGCAATTGCAATTACTTCGTTAGCCATGGTGCGCACTCACATTTAATGTTGCAGTGTGTGTTTAAAAACTAGTGGCTTCATAACATAAGTGACTTCTTTATGAAACCGAAAAGGGAATTCTTTTCGCCTTTAATTTTCCCATCGTTACCAGGGCAGAATTTCCCCGTTTGAATGCCAGAATGTGCCGGTATTAGAAAGATCAAGAGCATCAAACAGATTTATAAGACGTTCCGCAGATACATCCGGCGTAATTTCCCCATTATGGCCCGTCATATCGGTCATTACGTATCCAGGATGATAAATACCGACTGCGATGCCGCTTGGCTTTAAATCATGGGTCATTGACATGCCAGCGGCGTTAAGTGCTGCTTTGGACATGCGGTATCCATATCGTGATCCACTGGTGTTATCAGCGATGGACCCCATGCGGCTTGTTATGAGCGCGATTTTGCTACCCCTCTCAAAATTATCAAGAAGAGCTTCAGTAACACGCAGCGGACCAAGGGTATTTACCTGAAACTGCCTATCGATAGCGTCATAATTCAGATCACCCAATATTTCATTGCTTAGAATGCCGGCGTTATTGATCAGCAGGTCTACTTTTATCCCCCGTAAGGCAGAGGACAATCTGTCAACTCCTTCAGCGCTACTTACATCAACACCATCAATCACCAAATCTGCAACCTCATCAAGCTCAGCGCTGGACGTACGGCATACACCAAACACTTTGTCACCACGATACTTATACTGCTGGGCAAAACAAAGGCCTATTCCGCGGTTTGCGCCAGTTATGACAACATTTTTGCTCACGATTTAGTTCCTTCCCGCCACTCGTCTTTGTGGTCCTCAACAAATTCTTCAAGCGCCTCAAGCGCACGCGGCATAATGCTTTCGCCGTAGCCACAACGAAAATAGCCGCTGTCCAGTGTTCCCGGTTCTGAAAACACCCAGGCCGGTTTGATCCCGATCCCAGCTGCCGCCAGTTCCTCCGCAAATTCCGCGGATGTGAGTGGGCCAGTAAACTTAATATAGCAAATGGCGCCCGCAGTGGGCTTCACCCACTCGAATAAATCGCCATATTTATCGATGAATTTTTCAAGAAGCGCGACATTATCACGGATGATTTTAATGTTTCGCGCTAGAATCCATGCGCTGGATCGGAGCGTCATGATCCCCTGAATTTCACTGGCGCGGCTGGCACAGGCTGTCGCAAAATACTGCATATCGGTGATACGTTCTTTCAGCGCCAGATCCTGTAGCGCAAGCCATCCGATGGTAATCCCGCAGCCACCCCATGGTTTTGACATGGTCACCACACTGATCCCTTTATCATAAAAATCCGCCATGGCTGGAAGGCGGTCACTTTCATTATGCTCCAACAAGCGGTAGACCTCATCAGACATGATGATAATGTCGTTGTCTTCAGCGATTTTTTTAAGAGCTGCCTGTGTTTCAGCGCTCATCAAAGTGCCCGCCGGGTTATAGGGTTCATTAAAGACCATATATTTGGTATTGGGCCTAACGGCTGCTGCGACACGTTCCGGCTTAATCTGCCAACCTTCTTCGGGTTTTAGTTCAATGCGGGTAACGCTTCCTCCAGCTATAAGTGGCGCTTCCTGGGTCGACTGATATCCCGGGGTAAAGACGATGGCGTGATCATCCGGGCCAATGACGGCCATGGCCGCTGTTTGCAGGGCCACCTGCCCGCCAGGAAAGACGATAATGTTCTCTGAGCCAATATCAGGGCCATACAGTTTCGCAATTTCTTCCCGTAGATCAAGGCTGCCGCCATTAGGCGTATATTCGAGGGAGTGTTTTTGGTACTGCTCCACGATATCCGTGTCGCCTCGCTCTAAAGATAGCTTGATCAGTTCGTCACTGGTGAGCGGCTCCGCGAAGCTGTTGGAGAGGCTATAAGTAATATTTGCCGTCAGTTTTTTATGTTGTGCTGACCATGGAACCCGGTGTGTCATCAGATCATCCTAATTCATTATATAATTTTCATCTTCAAGCCGCTTAAGCAGCGTTTTCGCCGGCCCTTGCGCCACCAGAATATAATCATTGTCCGGCTGCATTTTATAGGCGTGGGATGTATTGGTGATGTTTGTCACCAGTCTCATGGCAATCAGGTGAACCAAAACCTCTCGCTCTTGCTCTATAAGCGGAAATTCAGCCTCATAGCCTGCGATCATATTTTCCATCGCGGTATCAATATCATCTTCATCCAGCAAACAATAAGCCATGGATATGGCTAGCTCATTTATCTGACAGCCATATTGCATTTCTCCAAAATCAATCAGTCCGGCGATTTTTTCCGGCTCATCCGGCGAAATAAGGAAATTCTGTTCATTGGCATCGCCATGAATGATCGCCTTTCTGAAATGCTTTAATCTGGGTAGGATATTTTCCTCGTAATAATCAAGCAGGCGACCTACGCGGTCCCGCGCATCTTCGTCAATCACTTCCGTCAGGAATTCTCGGCAAGCAAGCACATTATCCAACTTCCAATAAGGATCTGACCCGTCACGGCCGACGTGGTCATATCCATCCATGCCTTTTGAAAACTGACCCAGAAAACGACCAATATCACGATAGAGCGCTGGTGTGCGTTTCACATTGGTAAGAAGCTCTCCTTCCAAAAACGAAAGAAGACGAACATTAAAACCATCCACTTTGATCATGGTTTGACCGTCTTTAGTTTTGATTACGCTAGGCAATGTTAAACCCGGTGCTTTTTCAGCAAGATGAATGAGCACATCTGTCTGCATCTCAACAAAGTTCTGCGCCCAGACCTGGTTGGAAATTTTGAGGACATACTTGCCTTTTTCCGTTTTAATGAGTGCGTTCTGATCTTCATAGGACACAAATGAGCTCACTTGGCCGTCAAGGCCATAATGTGTTTTTACGATCCCTGCAATTTCTTCGTTACTGAACTTCGGTACGACGTGGTTCATTAATTTCCCTGCTCTTCCTGACCTTTTGTCGTCATCCTGAATAAAGTTCAGGATAATGTCCAGTGAGAATGTGACAATTGCATGTTTCTTATGTATTCTTCATTTGAGCGAGGGAGGATATAATGACATTTTCAAGAAGAGATCTACT
>JANQJN010000191.1 GCA_028281625.1 Emcibacteraceae bacterium
TTCCGGTGAAACAAGTTCAAAATGAAGCTTATCGGCCATGACCGTCTAGTCCTTTTGCTTATGCTGCTTCAGCAGCCATTTTCTTCGCTTTTTCAACAACTTCGTCGATGCCGCCAACCATCAGGAAGGCTGCCTCCGGAAGATCATCATGATCACCGGCAATGATTTCTTTAAAGCTGCGAATTGTGTCTTCAAGCTCAACAAACTTACCAGGCATGTTGGTGAATACTTCCGCAACATGGAATGGCTGTGACATAAAGCGCTCAACTTTACGGGCGCGTGATACCACAAGTTTGTCATCTTCAGAAAGTTCGTCCATACCCAGAATCGCAATGATATCCTGGAGGGACTTATACTTCTGAAGGATTTCCTGAACTTCACGGGCGATGTTGTAATGCTCATCACCCACAACGTCGGCGGTTAGAATACGTGATGTTGAATCAAGTGGATCCACCGCAGGATAAATACCTTTTTCAGAGATAGCACGGTTAAGAACGGTTGTCGCGTCCAAGTGAGCAAATGATGCCGCGGGCGCAGGGTCGGTAAGGTCGTCCGCTGGCACGTAAATCGCCTGTACCGATGTGATCGATCCTTTGTTTGTGGATGTAATGCGTTCTTGAAGAGTACCCATGTCAGTTGCAAGAGTAGGCTGATAACCCACCGCTGACGGGATACGACCAAGAAGCGCGGACACCTCAGCACCAGCCTGTGTAAAGCGGAAGATGTTGTCCACGAAGAACAGCACGTCCTGATTTTCCACATCACGGAAATATTCCGCAACAGTCAGACCAGATAGCGCCACACGAGCACGGGCCCCTGGAGGCTCATTCATCTGACCGTATACGAGCGCCACTTTTGATTCTTCACCTTCAAGATCGATAACATTTGATTCGATCATTTCGTGGTAAAGGTCGTTACCTTCACGGGTACGCTCACCCACACCGGCAAACACAGAATAACCACCGTGACCCTTAGCAATATTGTTGATCAGTTCCATGATAAGCACGGTTTTACCAACACCCGCACCACCGAACAGACCAATTTTACCACCCTTCGCGTATGGTGCGAGAAGGTCCACAACTTTAATACCGGTCACAAGAATTTCTGATTCTGTTGACTGATCTTCAAACACTGGCGCGTCTGCGTGAATTGGTGCAGTTTCAGTATTTCCAATCGGGCCACGCTCATCAATCGGCTCACCAATCACATTCATAATGCGGCCAAGTGTCTTGGCACCAACTGGCATTTCAATTTGCGAGCCTGTATCGGTCACTTCCATACCACGCACAAGACCGTCGGTGCTGTCCATCGCAATGGTACGAACAGTGTTTTCACCAAGATGCTGTGCAACTTCAAGCACAAGACGAACACCATTGTTGTCCAGCTCAAGCGCTGACAGAATAGGTGGCAGTTCACCTTCGAATTTTACGTCAACAACAGCACCAATAACCTGTGCGACGTGACCTTTATTTTCTGTTGTCATATTCTTTAAAACTCCCGGGGCACTTTGCCCGCTTCAACATTTATTAAAGCGCTTCCGCGCCCGAAATAATTTCAATCAGTTCATTAGTAATAACAGCCTGACGTGTACGGTTATATGTCGTACGCAGACTATCGATCATTTCACCAGCATTGCGGGTCGCGTTATCCATCGCTGTCATACGAGAACCCTGTTCACTGGCTGCGTTTTCTAGTAACGCGCGGAAAAGCTGAACGCCCACATTGCGGGGAAGCAGATCTTCCAGAATTTCGTTTTCATCTGGCTCATACTCGTAGCAGGCACCGCCCAGGTCTGTTCCGCCTTCTTCATCAACTGAAGCCGGAATAAGCTGTAGTGGTGTTACTTCCTGAGTAAGAACGTTGACAAATTTTGCAAAGAAAAGCGTGCATACATCGAAGTCACCTGCTTCATACATTTCAATGAAGCGCTCTGCAACCGGTGCAGCATCAGAAAAGGCAAAGTTTCTGACATGGCTCATATCAAAATGCTGAACGATACGGTCCGCATAATCCCGCTTGAGAACTGCAGCACCTTTTTTTCCGATGGTAATGATCTGAACGTCTTTACCGTCCGCAATCAACGCTTCAATCTTTGCTTTCGCCGCTTTAACAATATTACTGTTAAAGCCACCGCAAAGACCGCGTTCGGATGTTGCAACAACAACCAATTGCTTTTGGTCACTTCCTGTTCCAGCAAGCAGTTTTGGGCCACCTTCCTGACCCTTCATGCTTGAAGCAAGTGAGGAAAGGACCTTTTCCATGCGCTCAGCGTAAGGACGCGCAGATTCTGCGGCTTCCTGAGCTTTTCTAAGCTTTGATGCAGAAACCATTTGCATAGCCTTGGTAATCTTTTTCGTCGATTCAACGCTTGAAATCCGGTTTCTGAGGTCTTTTAGGTTAGCCATAGTGACTTATCCTGTTTTCCTGTTTGCTTTAAACGAAGTTACCTGCAAATTTGCCGATAATGTCTTTCAGTTTGTCGGTTGTATCTGCTGATACCGCGCCTTCCGCAGCAATCGTGTCAAGCACTTCGCTGTGGTTTGCGTGCATTTCAGCAATCAGCGCTTCTTCAAAGCGGTTCACATCGCCAACATCGATACCATCAAGGAAGCCGTTCACACCTGAGAAGATGGAAACAACCTGCTCTGGCACAGACATTGGTGAATATTGAGCCTGCTTAAGAAGCTCCGTCAGGCGGGCACCACGATTAAGAAGCTGCTGTGTTGCGGCGTCAAGGTCGGAACCAAACTGCGCGAATGCTGCCATTTCACGGTACTGAGCAAGCTCAAGCTTAATGGTACCGGAAACCTGCTTCATCGCTTTAACCTGCGCGGATGAACCCACACGGGATACCGAAAGACCAACGTTAATCGCAGGACGGATACCTTGGTAGAATAGCTCTGTTTCAAGGAAGATCTGACCGTCGGTGATCGAAATAACGTTTGTTGGAATATAGGCTGACACGTCACCGGCCTGTGTTTCAATAACCGGAAGCGCTGTAAGTGATCCGTTACCCGCGTTATCACCCATTTTCGCTGCACGCTCAAGAAGACGTGAATGAAGATAGAAAACGTCACCAGGGTAAGCTTCACGTCCAGGTGGACGACGAAGAAGCAGTGACATCTGACGATAAGCAACCGCTTGCTTTGAAAGGTCATCATGTACGATCACCGCGTGCATACCGTTGTCACGGAAATACTCACCCATCGCTGTACCAGTATATGGTGCTAGGAACTGCATCGGTGCTGGCTCGGACGCGGTCGCTGCAACCACGATTGAGTATTCCATCGCGCCGCGATCTTCCAGTGTCTTAACGATCTGAGCCACTGTTGAACGCTTTTGGCCAACCGCAACATAAATACAGTATAGCTTCTTGCTTTCATCATCGCCTTCGTTCACTTCCTTCTGGTTCAGGAACGCATCAATCGCGACAGCGGTTTTACCTGTTTGACGGTCACCGATGATCAACTCACGTTGGCCACGACCAACCGGTACAAGTGCGTCAATCGCTTTAAGGCCGGTTTGTACTGGCTCATGCACAGATTTACGAGGGATAATGCCAGGGGCTTTTACTTCCACACGACCGCGGCTTACATCTGTAATCGGGCCCTTACCGTCGATTGGGTTACCCAACGCGTCAACAACGCGGCCCAGCAGACCTTTACCAACCGGCACGTCCACAATGGAACCAAGACGCTTCACTGTGTCACCTTCTTTAATATCACGGTCAGAACCAAAGATCACAACACCAACGTTGTCAGCTTCAAGGTTCAAAGCCATTCCGCGGACGTTTCCGGGGAATTCAACCATTTCACCAGCCTGTACATTGTCCAGACCATATACACGGGCAATACCGTCACCAACTGAGAGAACTTTACCAACTTCAGATACTTCAGCTTCGTCACCGAAATTAGCAATCTGTTCTTTCAAAATCTTGGAAATTTCCGCTGCACGGATGTCCATTATCCAACCTCTTTCATTGTTGCTTCAAGATTAGCAAGTTTTGTTTTTAGTGATGAATCGATCATGCGGGAACCAACACGGACAACCATGCCACCAAGCAGATCCTTGTCTACTTCGGTTTCCACATTTACATCACTTCCAACCATTGATTTTAGCTTGGCGCTGAGTGCATCAAGCTGATTTTTGTCAAGCTTATGAGCCGTCGCAACAGACGCATTCACTTCACCACGGTGATGGGAAAGCATTCTGTTAAATTCATGTATCATGTTACCCAGTTGATCAAGGCGGCGGTTCGCTGTGACAACGCCGATGAAATTTTCAACTGTTTTCGAAAAGCCTGCGGATTTTACCATCTCGCCCATGGCGGCTGCCTGGTTTGCGCGGGAGATTACCGGGCTTGTTGTGAGCACCTGAAGTTCGTCGCTTTCATCAAGTAGCGCGCTCAGGGCATTTACTTCGTCTGCAACAACGTCCAGCGAGTTGCTTTCATCCGCCAGTTCAAATAACGCTACGGCATAGCGGCCGGCAAGGCCAGAGAGCGAGATATTTTCAGACGCAATATTTTCTGCTTTTTCAGATGACACGTTTATGTCTTCCTTTTTGTTTATGAACGACCCTCACCCAGAATCATTCGTAAGGTAAAAAAACAAACAATTTATACCTTCCTTTTCCTCTATTAAGTCCCGATTTTTGATAAATTTATCGGGTCAAATTCAGGTATAAATTACCAATAGTCGCGCGATACCTAGCACACAGTTTCACTTACTGCAAGATGGCAATTTACGGTTCGTTCTTTTTTTCGTTTTTTCTTACAAATTTCACTTCCTTCTTCATAGTTAATTTATAATTTTGCGCCATATTTAGAACAAAACTATCGGTTGTTATAGTGAACAAGAATCTTATAATGCATTGAGATAAAATAAGAATTTGTAATTCGGATTAGGCGCTTAAGAAGAAGGGGTATTTTATGGGTGATTTTGTCATCTATCAGACAAAAAAAGTGGACGAGAAAGGCCAGCAGGCCCTTCTTGATACTTTGGCAGCGCAAGGGTCCAAAAATCCCAAAATAATAAAGGATGATTCTTATAATATCCTGCTGTTTGAGAAAAACACGGCGCCTGTTGATAACCATTTCAAAAACCGCCAGGGCGACTATTGTGCTTCAAGTGGTTGTTTCTTCTATAAGGGTAAACATGGCAAGAAGGCGTTAAAGACATTTCTGGATGATTTTGACCCTGACAACTATTCCCCATTTGGCTTTATGGGCGTTTTTACCCTGATCGTCAAAAAAGGAAGTCGCTTGTTTATGGTGACAGACCCGATGGGTGCGTCGCGGGTTTTTCATAATGTGACCATGACGCTCTGGAGCAGCTCATTTCTTACGGTTGCGGAAAACACACCGGGACTGACCCCCAACCCTCAGGGCATTTATGAATATGCCTTCCAGGAAACCAACTATGGTGAGGACACGCCATTTAACGAAATTAAAATGGCCGACAGTTTTTCGATCTACGAGTTCGAACCATTGGGCATAAGAAAACTACCGAAAAACATGCCTGTCAGTTTTGATGTGAGTTACCAGCCATATCATGATCTGATTGATGAGCATGCCGTGCTGCTTCAGGAACAAATGAAAAATGTTGTTTCCTCATACGGATCCAAAATCGCAACTGCGCTTTCCGGTGGATACGATAGCCGTCTGATGCTGGCGCTTGCCATGAATGAAGACATCATCCCCGGCGTTTATGTGTATGGCAGCGACGGAAGTTCCGATGTTACAGTCGCCAAAGCCATCGCTACAGGTGAAGGTTTTGACATAAACCACATCAACAAAGCCAAACACCCTAAGCCTGACCCCAATAATTACGCGGATATTGTCAGGGACAATTATTACGCACTCGATGGTTATCCAAACGAAGGGATTTTTGATTTTGGCGCCAATATGACGACCCGGCGCGAGCGGGCACAAAATGGTACGCTCATTCTCAATGGCGGCGGCGGTGAAATTTACCGCAATTTCTTTTACCTGCCAGATGGTGATTATACTGTCGATCAGTTAATGGATGTTTTTTATCGCCGCTATACCCCTGAGCTTTGCACCGACCGATTTGAAGAGTTTATTTACCGGGATAATTTAAAACGCAAGATCATGAAGGCACTAAATTTAAGTTCCGAAAAAATGTCTCGTACCCAGGTTGAGTATGCCTATCCCGGTTTCCGCCTGCGCTACTGGACTTCAAAAGACAATATGAACAGTAACCGTATCGGCAGCTTCCTGACACCCTTCATTTGTTATGAAACCATCATGGCCGCTCTAAAGATGCCATTGGACTTTAAAACCCACGGCCGCTTCCAGGGTGATCTTATCAATCGCATCCATCCCAAATTGGCGTCATACACGTCCGATTATGGATATCCGTTTGATGAACCAGTTCCGTTCTTTAAGAAATTAAAAAACAACACAACCATTTACCGTCCCGTCTGGCTGCGGCGAAACAGTTATGCCCTTCAGCAAAAAATGAAAAAGCTGGAACTGCCGGACACCCTCAATGATCCATACCTTTCAGCTGTTATGCCATCTGGAACATCTCATATGGCGCAGTTTTTTAATTTTGCTGAGATTAAGGACGCTACGCTGTTAGGTCGCGTGCTTACTCTGGACTATCTGTTTAAAAGTCTGTGTAGCTAAAAAAGCCAAACCTCTCAAAAACCCTTGCAACACCTCTATTTCTGATGTCTAATTGTGATCACAAATGAATGCTGTTGCAGGGGAAGTGGTGATGGGTTCCAAAAATGATAAAATCATCGGTATGGACCGTGACATTTCGCGGCGCGATTTTCTAAACGGTGTCAACATTGTGGTCGCGGGATCGCTTATGGCAACGCCCCTGTCTGAGTCGCTGGCGGCAGATGGCACCGCGCAAATGATACCAGGATATTACCCGCCAACGCGTGACGGCCTAAGGGGAAGTCATCCCGGTTCTTTCGAACTGGCGCATCTTCTGCGGGATGGCGAAAAATTTAGTGACCCTGACAGTATCAAGGATACAGGGGAAAAGTATGATCTTGTGGTTGTGGGCGGCGGGATTAGCGGCCTTGCTGCTGCGCATTTTTATCGAAAGGAAGCCGGACAGGATGTGCGCATCCTCATCCTCGATAATCATGACGACTTTGGTGGCCACGCCAAACGTAATGAATTTAACTATAAAGACCAGCTAATCGTCGACCTTGGCGGCACCGAATATATCGAAGCGCCCTGGCGCTATCCTGAACCCGCGAAAATACTGCTTGATGATCTGGGTATTGATGTCAGTCAGGCGGAAACGGTCTTTGACCATAATCTTTACCCGTCCCAGGGAATGCAATGCGGTATTTTCTTTGACAAGGCAACATTCGGCGAGGATACGCTCGTTGCTGGCGATCCCTCTCTCTCTTTAAGTGAAAATCAGGTAGCCTATGTCACCATTCCAGCGGAACTTGATGAAGCAACCGGAAACCGGGAAGAAGTAACGGCCTTTTTTGCAAGATCTCCTCTATCGCAGGGTGCGCAGGCTGAGCTCATTTCTCTATTTTGCGACAATAAAGATTATTTGGAACGTCACTCACCAGCAGAAAAGCTGGAGATTATAAAATCGACCCCTTACCTGGAATATCTGCGAAAATTTGTGGGTGCCAGTGAGGAAGTTATCAAATTTCTGTGGATGTGGCGTGGCAGTTATATGGGGAGCGGTACCGATCTTTCCCCGGCACTTTCTGCGTTTGAATATGGCTTGCCCGGGGGAAGCGGCCTTGGCGTTGAAGAGCAACGTGA
>JANQJN010000202.1 GCA_028281625.1 Emcibacteraceae bacterium
TGTATGACTGGGCGCTTGGGACAGCGCGGAAGCTGGAAGCGCTTGACTTTTTCTGGATGGAAGAGCCACTGCCGCCCCGTGCGACGGATGATTTTGCGCGTCTTTCACAGGAAACCGATATTTTAATCACTGGCGGTGAGGACTTTGTTCAGCTGAAGGATTTTGAAGATCAGGCACAGGCAAGGGCACTTAATGTGATCCAGCCGGACATGACGAGGATGGGCGGCATAACCCCGACCCATCATATTCAAAGACTGGCACATGAGGTGGGCATGGATCTGGTTCCCCATGGCTGGAACACGGCGGTCGGATGCGCTGCGGATTTGCAGCTTATGTCAACCACGCCCAAAGACAGGCTTTGCATGATTGAGTTTATGCCAACGTGGCACCTGATGGAACCACTTGTGGGTGATCCCTTCGCACTTGATGAGGCAGGTCGGATTAAGGTGCCAACCGGGCCGGGGCTTGGCGTCGCGCTCAATCAGGAGATGATAGAGAAGCGAGAAGGTGTGTTTGGGTGCGAACAAGGTATCATAGAAGTAAATTTCCAATAAAAAAGCCTTGCTGTTTCCAGCAAGGCTTCTAATAACTCTATCTAACGTTGTTAGGCGATCGGACCAGCAGAAATGATGCTGTCGTCCACATGTTCTTCAAACTCAACAAAGTTTTCTTTGAAGAGGCCAACAAGATGTGCTGCCTGCTTATCGTAGGCGTCCTGATCATCCCATGTGCCGCGTGGGTCTAGAACGGCGCTATCAACACCCGGGCAGGATAGGGGCACTTCAAAGCCAAAGTTCGGGTCTGTGCGGAATTCAACGTCATTCAGCGTACCGTCAAGTGCACCATGCAGTAGCGCGCGTGTATATTTAATCGGCATACGGTAACCAACGCCGTAAACACCACCGGTCCAGCCGGTGTTCACGAGCCAACATTTAACGTCGCCTTTGGCGATTTTTTCACGCAGAAGATTACCATAAACACTTGGATGACGTGGCATAAACGGTGCACCAAAACAGGTTGAGAATGCGGCAACCGGTTCTTTTCCAAGACCTTTTTCTGTGCCGGCCACTTTGGCGGTATAACCACTGAGGAAGTGATACATGGCCTGCTCAGGTGTCAGGCGAGCCATTGGCGGCATAACACCAAACGCATCAGCCGTAAGCATTATCACGTTTTTTGGGTATCCGCCTGGTGCCCCATTTGTGGTGCCCGGAATTGACGTGATCGGGTATGCCGCACGGGTGTTTTCCGCCAGCGTATTGTCATCCAGATCAATTTCACGGGTATCCGGATCAATCACAACATTTTCAAGCACCGTGCCGAACATGGATGTGGTTGCGTAAATTTCAGGTTCTGCTTCCTGGCTAAGACGGATAACTTTCGCGTAACATCCGCCTTCGAAGTTAAAGACTGTGTTATCGGACCAGCCGTGCTCGTCATCACCGATCAACTGACGCTCAGGATCAGCGGAAAGAGTTGTTTTGCCAGTCCCGGAAAGGCCAAAGAAGATAGCAGTATCACCGTCTTTACCGATGTTCGCTGAACAATGCATTGGCATAATGCCTTTTTCCGGAAGCAGGTAATTGAGGATTGAGAAAACTGATTTTTTCATTTCACCCGCGTAAGATGTACCGGCAATAAGTACCAATTTACGGGCAATGTTGATCGTAATCACTGTGCCAGAGTTTGTACCAACTTCCTCCGGGTCAACTGTCATTTCCGGCGCATGTAAAATCGTAAAGTCCGGTGCAAAATCACCAAGATCGGATACGTCGGGTCTAACAAGTAGATTTCTGATGAAAAGGCTGTGCCAGGGGGAGGGGGAGATTGCTCTTACGTTTATGCGGTGGGCTGGGTCTGTGCCACCAAACAGGTCTTGGACATAAAGGTCGCGGTCATTGAGATAGTCTAGAATTTGCGCTTCAATCTTATTGAAATTTTCCTCAGATATCGCTGCGTTGACTTTGCCCCACCAAATATTGTCGCGGGAAGAGGGTTCGTCGACCATGAATTTGTCGTTGGCGGAGCGTCCCGTGTGTTGACCGGTTTCCACCACAAGGGTGCCACCCTTGGACATCATCCCTAAACCCTGTTTGATTGTGTGTTCGTAAAGCAGCTCGGCACCAAAGTTCCAGTGAATATTTTTGTCCGAGTTAATATTTTGGTTTTCTACGCCATGGGAGCTGACGTATTTCCCAACGTTATTCATGTTACTTCCTTTTCATCGAATTAAATAAATCCGGTTGTTATATTTTTGTCTCTCAGGGGCAATATTAATAGTGATTTTCATCCGCGATTAAAAATGATTTCGAAGAATTTTTCAAACTATTGATTTATAAGGGAAAAAATGTCACATTTATGACACTTTTTTCACGCAATTTTTCCAACTAGTGGAATTAACCATGTTAGTATAGGAAAGATTCGCTTTAAAAAGTAATTTGGCGGGAAAGGAAAAGTAACCAAATGTCTTCTGTAATCACTCTTGTGGACGATGATCAAAATATTCTTGCGTCAGTCAGCATGGCCCTTGAAAGTGAAGGGTTTACTGTACGTACATTCACGGATGGTGCCAGCGCCCTTGAGGGAATAAATGCGGATCCGGGGGATCTGGCGGTGTTGGATATAAAAATGCCGCGCATGGATGGGATGGAACTTCTTCGTCGCTTGCGGGAAAAGCAATCATTGCCAGTTATTTTCCTCACCTCAAAAGATGATGAGATCGACGAAATGCTGGGCCTAAAAATGGGTGCTGATGATTACATCAAAAAACCTTTTTCCCAAAGGCTACTCATTGAACGGATCAAGACAATACTGCGCCGTATGGACGCTATCAAGAAAGCAAAAACAGAAGACGAAGACGAAAGTGGTGTCATCGTACGTGGACGCCTTAAGCTTGATCCCGTACGCCACATTTGTGACTGGGACAGTAAAGACGTTAAGCTAACGGTTACAGAATTCCTTATATTGCAGGCACTTGTGCAGCATCCAGGCCATGTAAAGAGCAGGGATCAGTTGATGGATGTAGCCTATAATGACGATATTTATGTGGATGACCGCACCATTGACAGCCATATCAAGCGACTTCGGAAAAAATTCCGCAAGGTCGATGATAAGTTTGATGGGATAGAGACACTTTACGGTGTCGGCTACAGGTATAGTGAAAGCTAATAAGTATAAACTGAAACGAAAACGGCGGTTTATTTCCCCCCTTACCATCCGCATCATGGTGGTAAATCTATTTGCGCTAATCTTTTTGGGCGGTGGTGTGCTTTATGTGGACCAGGTTCAAACCACACTACTCGAATCTCGTATTGAAGAATTAGTAAAAGATGCCAATATTATGGCCGGTGCCTTGGGCGAGGCGGCAACCGGGGATCCAGATTCAACAGAACTTTTGCTTGAGCCTGCACGCGCGATCCTTACGCGGCTGGTAGGTGTGACAAACATCAGAACCCGTTATTTTGGTCTCAATAACGAACTTCTGATTGATAGCCGGGATTTAAATCTTAACAACGTAGAGGTTGAGGATACCATGCCGCGGGAGCTTGGTATCGAGGATTTCTGGCTCATTATTAACCGTGAAGTTTCTGAAATACTAGACAGGATCCAACAGCGGGACGAGCTTGAAGAGTACCGCGAAGTGGAAAACGAAATGGCCACAGATTATCCGGAAGCCATGGAAGCACTATCGGGTGAAGAAAGCAGTCGGGTAAGACGCCTTACTGAAGAGCGTGATATTATTACTGTTGCTGTGCCTGTTCAGCGCTTTCGCCGCGTGCTTGGCGCGCTCATGCTTAGCGCCGATACTGGCGATATATATGAAGCAGTGCAAGATGTACGTTTAACCATTATTCAGTTTTTCTGCGCATCTCTCTTAATTACGCTTTTGATGTCACTCTTTCTTGCCAACACGATAGTACGGCCAGTGCTGAGGCTCGCGCGGTCAGCAGATAACATAAGTATTGGTGGAAAGTCGGACATTCCGGATCTTTCGTCACGAAATGATGAAATTGGGGATTTATCAAGATCCTTTAAAGACATGACTGAAACCCTGGAAAAGCAAATTGATGCAGTGGCGGCCTTTGCGGCTGACGTGGCACACGAGCTTAAAAATCCGCTTACAAGCATGCGCAGTGCTATTGAAACAATGGAATATGCTACAAGTGAGGAAAACAGTAAGAAACTCCGCGCCATCATCAGTGACGATGTCAAACGTCTTGACCGACTGATAACAGACATTTCGGACGTCTCGCGTCTTGACGCGGAAATGAGCCATTCGCTTAAACAGAATGTCAACATGACGGCACTACTTGAAACCATGGTTGATATTTATCTTACCACGCAAAAAGATACGCTTCCAAATTTGCATTTAGAAATCAAAAAACGACGTTTTAAAACAGTCGATGGCAAGCCAGCTCCATATTTTGTCCGTGGTCTGGAAGGCCAACTTGGGCAGGTGATCCGAAATCTAGTGGATAACGCGATTTCGTTTTCTGAAAAAGATGGAAACATCTGGATCAGGCTCAAGCGCGTCGGTAAGATGGTGGAAATCATCGTTGACGATGAAGGGATAGGTATCCCAGAGGACAAACTGGAAAGTATTTTCGATCGTTTTTATTCGGAGCGACCAAAAGGAGAGGCATTTGGTAAACACTCCGGGTTGGGGCTTAATATTTGTAAGCAAGTGGTTGAAGCTCATGGTGGCACAATCATTGCCGAAAACAGGTTGGATGATGATAAAAAAGTAATTGGGGCAAGATTTACTGTTCTGCTGCCAATTGGGGATGATTAAGGCAAATGAAATGGCGTTAATGCACTCAACATGTGTTGAATTCAATGGAAAAGGGGTTTTGATTTCTGGTCCGTCTGGCAGCGGCAAATCTGACCTTGCTTTAAGGCTTATGGATGCTGGAGGTACATTGGTAAGCGATGATTATGTGGAACTAAAAGTTGAAAACAATCAGATTGTTGCCCATGCGGCACCTAATATACAGGGTATGATCGAAGTGCGCGGTGTAGGGCTAATGAAAGTTGATTACAAAGAGCACACAACCTTGGCGCTAACGCTCGATCTAAAAGAAAGATCCATCATCGATCGGCTTCCTGACCCAGATGAGTTCGAATTTAACGGGATAAAAATCCCAAGGTACAATTTTGATGCTTTTGCGCAATCCGCTGTTGCGAAAGTAAGGTTGCTACTCAGATGAACCAAAAAGGGAATAATAATATTCTAAATGTTTTGTTGATCACGGGTATGTCTGGCGCAGGTAAATCAACAGCGCTTTCAGTACTTGAAGACCTTGACTATGAAGCTATTGATAATCTTCCAATCAATCTTCTTCCCAGTCTAATAGAGCTAGCAATGAAAAAAGATCCGGATCACATGAATCCGGCTCTTGCCATTGGAGTGGATGTGAGGACCCGAAATTTTCAGGCGGAAAATATACTGGATGCGCTCAATCAGCTCCGTGAACAGGCGAGTATTGATCTTAAGATTCTTTACTTCGAAAGCAGTAATGAAATTCTTGCGAAGCGGTTTTCTGAAACCCGGAGGAAACATCCACTGGCAAAAGATAATCCGGTGAGCGAAGGCATTAACCGCGAACGAAAAATGATGGAAGTGGTTAAATCTCAAAGTGATTATATTTTTGATACTTCTGAATTCAACATTCATGATTTGAAAAGAACATTGGCGCAGCATTTTGAGCGCACGCTGGATGAGGGTATGGGTATT
>JANQJN010000022.1 GCA_028281625.1 Emcibacteraceae bacterium
TTGCAGTTTCGCACTTTCACGAGCCAGATCAGCATCAACAAGATTACCGATACCAACTTCGATCGCATCCGATAGTTTCTCAACGAATGATCCAACAATCTCGACACGTTTTGCACCCGCACCAAGCGCTGATAGCGTATCATTAACAGTACCAATTGCTGTTTCAAGGGCTGTCAGAGCAGCTGACGCGTTAGCAGCAGTCGTAATGTCACCACCAGTAATACTGAGGCCACTTGTACTTGTGCTGAGGTTAACGGCAGCAACTGTGATAGAAGATGAAGCATCTGCGTTCACAACTGCAACAATATCGCTACCACCTGAAGCCAGGTTGTTTAGACCATTAAATTCAGCGTTATTCACAATAGTATCGATTTGTGAAAGTAACTGCTGATAATCATTATCTAGAAGTCCACGTGATGTAGTATCCTGACCAGGGTCCTTAGCGGCCACTGCTTTTTCCTTAAGTTGGATCAGCAGATCAGAAACAGCTTCAGCACCCGCAAGAGCAACATCAATCGCACCAGTGGCGCGGTCAAGACTAGCTTTAACGGCGTTTAGACCACCAAGTTCAGCACGCTGAGTTTGCGCAATAGCAAAGATAGACGCATCGTCTTTAGCACCGGCTACTTTGAGGCCAGTGTTAATTTTGCTTTGTACAGAGTTCAGTTGCCTATTGGTGGAGTTCAAATTCTGCAGAGCTACAAGTGCGCCTGCATTTGTGTTTACGGAAAAACCCATATTTTAATCTCCATTCTGAGAATATGTTAAGGAGCATTTTGCTCCAAACTATGCGGTAAAATAATACTTACCACGGTACACGCTAATATGTCATTCTGACACATCAACCTATCCAATCTATTTGATAACCTATTAACAAAATGTAAACAAGCATTTTATTAATAAAGATTAATTTTAAAATTAATTAGATTCAATAACTTAGATAAGAAAAAAAATTATAGTTAACTAAAATTAACCATATTATACCTCGAATGAGGTCCTCTGCGTAGGCTGTCCTGGCGCAGGTTGCTCCGGTGTTTGCGGCTGATTTTGCGGGGCTGATTGGGCTGCATTGCTTGCCTGCATCGCAAGCCCTTCCATAACGCTCTTATTTACATCGATGAGTGCCTGAATGTCTTCATCTTCACGAATGACCTGAGAGCTGAACTTCCCTACCCAAATGGATAAGGAAATGATCTGCGCTCTTAGCATTTTTGGAAGTTTATTCCCTTCAATGGCGCAGTCGGTTGCAAATGTTGACCACATACGACGGTTCCAATGGAGTGCATCATGGAGTTTCGGATCTGTTTTCTCACAGTCAGCCGCCTCCATTAATGCGCGCGTGACGTCCACAAACAATCTATATTCTGTTTGTTGCGGACTTTCTGCAGTATTTCTTGCGTTTTCATACGCGCTAAGAGTCATATGCTAATCTCTCATTTTCATATTGAAACAGTTTTTTACACTTCATCAAAGCTTTGTAAAATTCACCGTCCATTACTTCTTTACTAATTGCCACACAAAGCAACTTTGTTTCCGGATCCTCGACTACACCCATAAATTCGGTCATACGCAGCACGAATTGTTCATGGTATTTGTTAAATCCTGCCGGATCCATATACATAAGCATAATTGGAAAATAAACATGCTTAACGGGCGTATCTACTTCCTCTGCCGGTAAAATATCTTTTTGTCTTAATAACGAAGCCTTATTTTGCAGTACAAGTGTGGTTCTCCTGTCACCATTTACAATTACTGCTCCATTTACGACAAATTTCTCCCCTGGCTTAAGCGATAATTTTAGTGCCATCTTATTTCACTTTCTCTGTCTATTATTTTTTACCTAGATAATAGACATCTGTTAACTATTTCACAATTAAATGGTTAATATAATATAAATAAATGTTAATATTCTTGGAATTAATGGCTTGCGACGCCAATTTGGCATCATTCTTTTACATAAGGCTCCGTAATGGTAAAAAAAATAAAGGCTAATGTAGCTGAACTTTCTCCACCAAAAAATAAATCACAATATATAAAAGTCGTTAGAAAAGGTCAGTCCTTTTATAATAAGCGTGACTATAACACAGCCTTGAAACTACTCACCCTTTCCTGGAAGTATGACGCAACCAATCAAGCAGTGATTAAAATGGTAGCAGATTGCCTGTTTCAATTAGGCAATCGAAATGTGGCAATTAACCTGCTTGCTCATGTGCTTGAAAAAAACCCGAACGATCCAGCGGTGATCACCATTTTGGGAAATGCCGCCCTTAAAATGGAGCTGTTTGACCTCGCTTCAAGAATTCATCAACTCCACATTCAAATTAAACCAGACGATCCGATAGGCTACAATAATTATGCATCTGCGCTACGCGAAGAAGGCAAACTTGATGAAGCGATAACGTTTCTTCAAGATATTCTCCCCATGTTTCCAACAGATGAAAATTTATGGAACACACTTGGTTCTGTTGTCTCCTTCCGTGATGGTGGTGCCGCCTCAATCGTATTTTATGAAGAATGTTTGCGTATCAATCCTGAAAACTCTCTAGCCCTAAATAATGTTGCACCAGCATATCGTTCAGTTGGCGAGGAAGAAAAAGCCGAAGAGACCATTCGCAAGGCAATCAAAATAAGTCCCAACATGCAAAAAATGCATTTATTTTTGTCGGATGTGCTTCTTTATCAGGGAAGATTGGAAGAAGGGTGGAAAGAATATCAATGGCGCAAAGACGGCGGTAATATTTTAGGCACGATCGCCTATAACAAAATACCAGAATGGAGAGGTCAGGATTTAACGGGTAAGAAAATTTTCATTTTTGGCGAACAAGGTGTTGGCGATGAAATGCTTTTTACCTGGCTCATTAAAGACATCATTGATGAAGCCGAGGAAGTTGGCGTAGCCTGTACGCCGCGGCTGCATCCCTTATTTGCAAATAGCTTTAAAAATGCTGATGTTGGTACATATGTAGACAAATTTGATGCCAAACTGGATTTTGAACTCAAACTTTTTCCAAACACTGACCTAAGCAAGTATGATTACATGTGTTGTTCGGGTGATCTCGCAATGCATAAGTGGAAAGAATACAACGATATTAAACCATCATCTGATCCAATTCTTATTCCGAGTGAAGACAAAGTTGCGCATTGGAAGGAAAAAGTAGAAGCTTTGCCAAACGATATATCTGTTGGAATAGCATGGCGAAGCGGCATCAGGCATGCCAAAAGAGCGCGGAACTATTCCACCCTGTTAGAATGGGAGCCAATCCTGAAGCACAAGAATGTAAATTTCATAAACGTTCAATATGGGGACTGCGCCGCCGAGCTTGAAGAGCTTGAAAAAGAAACCGGCATTAAGATTCATAATTTCGAAGGATTGAACCTCAAAGACGATTTTGATGGTACAACTGCGATGATGCAGTCGCTTGACCTTGTGCTTGGCCCGGCTAGTGCTCCTCTGATGCAATCATGTTTTTCCGGGGTTAAAACCTGGTTCTTACTTACAGGGAAACCCTGGTGGGCATTTGGTGAAGAAGTACCCAAGTGGAGACAAAACGCGCGCGTCTACAGTAAAAATGATAACGATCCCTGGGATGTTTTTTTAAAAGACTGTGGTGATGTTTTTGCTAAATGGCTTGGAACAGCCAACGGCTGACTTATTTGCGGGTACTGTATTTCTGTACCGATTGATCAAGTCCGGCTTTAAGCTGCTTACCAATATCACCGCCATCGCCATCAACACGTTCACGGATCACCACTCGCATCGCATCAATATGCGCTTTGATAATTTCCACGTGACTGTCGGATAAACCGGCCCCTTTCGAAGTAAAATTATAGAGACCTTCTGCAAAGTCGGTGATCAATTGGTAACCAAATGTACCACCCTGCCCCTTCATATCATGAGCAATTGCATTAATGCGTTCAAAATATCCTTTGCGGTTCACATCATCATCAACACAGCGGCGATGAACTTCAAATAGCTCATCAATCACCGTCATGACCCAGTCTGGATAATCTTCAGCCATTTCATTGAGCGCTTCTTCCGCCTCCGACAAAATATCTTCATCAAATTCAATTTCAGCATTCGCATCAAGACCAAGACCAGCGGTTTTTTCCTTGAGGCGGTTTTTCATTCGATAGAAACGTACCTTTACACCTGGTTTAGACATTGACGATCTCCACTTCAGGGCTATCGTAATCCAGTTTGCGACGATCCTCACCAGAAATTGGGATTTCCTGGCGTCTGCGGTCAGGACCAAAATAAGTACTTGTATGAACAAACTGACGCGGCTTAAAAATCACAGATTTCAGTTTGTCCGCAAGCGCATTTACCGAAAAGGGTTTGGACATAAATTCGGTTACCCCCATTTCCCGTGCCTCCTGAACCCTGTTTGGTTCAGAATAGCCGGTCAGCATAATGAAGGGCTTGAAACGGTCACGACTGTCTTTATGACGACGTATCCAACGCAGCAACATAAGGCCGTTTACCGGACTCATTTCCCAATCGCAAATAATGATATCAACAGACATCATACCCGCCTTCATCGGGTTTTCATCTACAAGCTTTAAAAAGTCGATTGCTTCTGCACCGTCGTCAACGGACCTCACGGTTTGCACCCCCAATATACGAATGCTGTTTACAAGCAAGGATCTTATAAAAGGTCTGTCTTCCACGACAAGCACACTTATCCGACTTAAATCAATTCCGCTCATAAATTTCCCCGTTCAAATTATCCTAATGATTCAATTAATTACACATATAAAAGCCGATTATGGTAAATAAATCATAAACGATGATTAAAATAATATTCTAGCCACACTTTAATCATATAATAAGCATTGCCATATAAATATGAGCAAAAATTAGGGTGACCGGCACATCGCTTGCGATATTTCCCCCATCCTGCTAAAATAAACCCAGTAGTATTTTGTGGACGAGGAAGTAAATGAGTGACAAGAAAAAAGCGAACACCGACAGCCAGGTGGTTACAGCGCATCCCTCTTCTTTAAAACATTCCAACGCAAATTTAGAGAAACGGTCGGGTATTTGGGCATCAATCTGGCGCAATTGGCAGATCACGGCGGCAGTTATTGTGAGTGCTGCGTGGATTTTCTTGTGCGTTTATTACGCGGTCACTTCGGGTGTAACACCGCTTACCATGCCAATATCTGAACTGGCGACACTGATTTCCGGTATGGCGCTGCCGCTGGTTCTTGTCTGGCTCCTCTGCCTGGTACTTATTCGGCTAAATCCGATTGAAGAAAATTACCGTTCTCTTGAAAAGGGGCTGGACCAACTCTTAAGTCCGGTTGAACTAACACAGGAACGGATCGTTAAAGTCGTCGAAAACCTTGATAAGGAAATCAAAAAAATTGACGCTGCCGGCGACGTGGCCGCAAATCGTTTCAAAAATCTTGAGGAGAATTTTAAAAAGCAAATCGATGAGCTTTTTAAAGCGACCATCAATGCCGATGAAAAATCCAAGAAAATTACCGATAAGCTTTCCTTTGAGCGTGACGCGATTTCGAGTGTTGTTCGTGAAATTGAAAAACACAGCAAGATCATTTCAACCCAGCTTAAAGATTATCGCGAAGATGCCCTCAGCGCCAATGCTGAATCGAAGAAACATTCTGACTTCCTTAACAATGAACTTAGTTTTCAAAATAAAACACTGGATAATCGTGCCAAACAAATTGAAGATAATCTAAACAGTATTGGTGCAAGGCTTGCAAAAATTTCTGATGAAATTACCGACCAGTCAAACCATTCTTATCATCATTTGAGCGAAATCGTTGACGGATTTGATGAGCGACGGGCAGTCCTCAATAATTTCATGACCCGTATGATGGACGAAGTGGGCAGCATAATCGACAAACTTGAAACGCAAGCCACTACGGTAAAGACACTTTCTGATAACTCAGCGAAAACCAGCACCAAAATTACTCGAGAGATTAAAAAACAGTCTGACCAGCTTTCAAAAGCGGCTGATAAATCAGCAAAAAGCGTGAACGCAGCGGCAAAGGCAATTGAAGCAAAAACAAAAACGCTTGGAAGCTCCATCGAAGAAGCTACGGAAAAGAGCAAGCTCAATATCGCCGAAGCCAGTGACTATTTTACCGAGCGTGCCAATGATCTAAACCGTGTGTCCGGGGATCTTGAAAATAATATCAAGACCAGCTTCGATGAAATCACCGACACCATTACTGAAAAAGCAACGTCACTTGGTGAGGATATTTCGATTCAATTTCAAAATATTGAAGCGGACATTGATCGCGGTAATACTGTACTTGGTGATATGATCGAGAGTAACCTAGATCGCTTAAGCCAAAGAATTCACGCCAATAAGGAAGAAACTGAAAACCTTCTAAGTGATGTGGTTCAATCCATTGGCATACAAGCGAACCATATTGAAAAATCACTTTCTGATACCCGGATCAATATGATTGATCGCACCACATTGATCCAAGAAGAGCATCAAACGCTGGAAAATTATGCAACGAGCTTCCAAAATAAAATGTTGGAAACGGAAAACGAGTTTCGCGAGCAACATAAAAATATGCTCGACTGCATTGCAACCATTGAAGACGGGATGACGGTCGCTGTCGACAAGATCAAGAAGAATTCAACCAGTCTTGGCTCACACGGACAAAAGGTTATTGAGAGTATAATTTCACAAACCTCAGAGTTAACAACCCAAATTGCTGAAGTCCAAAACAGAAGTAAAAACACTATTCTGGAGATTGAAAACGCCAGTAAGAAGGCCAACGACAATATCATCGCCAGCGACAAGGAAACTGCCGAAATCATTGAAGAATGGCTATCCACCGCAAATTCAATCAGTGAAGAGCATTTGTCTGCGATGAAAAAAGTCGAAACACTGATGAGTGAACTTACAGTATTAGAAAATACCACAGATAAAACACTGAGCGCGTCTGAGGAAAATATTCGCCGCATTTCAAATGAGCTCCTTCGAAGCACCGACAGCATTCAAATTGCATCAAACAGTGCTATTGAAGCCGTTGAGGAAACCAACCGTGCGCTGGATAAAAATGCTGAGAAATATCAGCAGATGATCAACGCAATCCAGCTGTCAAGTCAAAGCCTTGCGAATAATGCGAACGCGATCGAAAGTCGAATGAAGCGGATCAATTCAGATAATTTCTCAAAAATTTCCGCAAACATTATGGAAAAACTCCGCTCTCAGGCTATCGATATCAGTAAGTATCTTGAAGGCGATGTTCCAAAAAGCCTCTGGGATAATTTCCTTTCTGGTGACCGGGATGTGTTCATTCGCAAAATAAACAAATATATTGGCAGGAACACTGCTGAGCACATACGACGACACTATATGGAAGACGCAGAGTTTCGAAAAAACGTCGATAGCTACGTGCAAATTTTCGAGGAATTACTTGCAACCTTTACCGAATCCACTGAAACTGTCTATAGCGAAACACTGGTAACATCAGATATAGGCAAGGTTTATTTCGCTCTTGCTGAGGCAACCGGACGACTTAAATAGGGATGATCAAAAACACATCGAAGATTTGGGGCACGCTGATTTGTTTTTTATTGGCGTCATGCGGAGCGTCTGATCAAAAATCAGTAGCGCGAAATGAAGCGAACGAACCAGTTAATTTCAAACTAGCCAGCACTTATCCCAGTACACTGACAATTCTGGGTACAATGGCCAAGCGATTTGAAGAACAAATCGAACTTGTATCAGGTGGCAATATAAATTTTCGTTTCTTTGAGCCGGGCGCACTCGTGCCGCCACTGGAAACTTTTGATGCGGTGGCCTACGGTGCACTTGATAGCGCCTGGTCATCGCCAGGTTTCTGGAGCGGCAAGGTCCCTGCCCTACAAACCTTTGCAGCAATTCCCTTTGGCCCTGATAGCGCGGAATATATGGCCTGGTATTATAACGGTGGTGGTCAGGAAATTTTTGAAGATATTTATCATCAGCATAACATCCACAGCATCATATGCGGCATAAGTCCTC
>JANQJN010000079.1 GCA_028281625.1 Emcibacteraceae bacterium
ATTCGTTTCCGCTGTGGCGGAACTGGATGATTTTGAGGGATCTATCAGTCTGCTGATTACCGGCGATGAGGAAGGCCCGGCAATTAATGGTACCGTCAAAATGCTCGAATGGTTAAAAGAGAATGATGAAATTCCTGATGTATGTATTGTTGGAGAACCAACCAACAAAGAAACGATTGGCGATATGGCAAAAATTGGCCGCCGTGGCAGCATTACCGGGGAACTAACCGTTCACGGTGCACAAGGTCATGTGGCCTATCCACATCTGGCGGATAACCCAATCCCAAGATTGGTGCGGATGCTGGATAAATTTACCAGAACCGAACTTGATCAAGGTAATGAGCATTTCGAACCCAGTAATCTTGAAGTGGTAACAATTGATGTTGGTAACGAAGCAACCAATGTAATTCCCATGGATGCCAGCGCTCGTTTCAATATCCGCTTTAACAATGAACACACGCCGGACGGCCTGATCAATTGGATCACAGACATCTGCGAAAGCGTGGGCGGGGATTACACGCTGGACGTCAACCTTTCGGGGGATGCGTTTTTGACAGAGGAAGGCCCTTTTACCGAACTCATCAAAAACTCGGTGCGGGAGGTCACAGGTCAAGAGGTTGAACTCAGCACCTCGGGTGGCACGTCCGATGCAAGATTTATAAAAAATTACTGTCCTGTTGCGGAATTTGGCCTTATTAATAAAACAATTCATAAAGTGAATGAGTGTGTGGCCCTGGATGATCTTGAAACCCTTCGTGACATCTACGTTCAGATGCTGAAGAACTATTTTGGAACCAATGATTAAACATGTCTGAACAAAAGCCCATATCACTGCCGGCGTATATCTATTACTCGCTCGCAGCCGCATGGAAGCTGGTGCAAGGTAATTCGAGGGCGATGGAATATTTCGATCTTTCATCGGATGGGTTTTGGAAAAGTTTTTGGGCGATCGCACTTATCATCCCTATCTTTGCCATTAAGCTGATTGGCGACAGTAATGCGGGGTTAGCGCAGCCTTATTTGTCGATCTCAATCTATGTGATAACAGCGCTACCCGTGACCGCCATTGTCATGCATTATTTTACAAGATGGATGAGCATTGGTGAACATTACGCGTCAATGGTTATTGCTTACAATTGGCTGAACGCCCTCACTGTAAATATTGTGATGATCATAAGTATGCTGTTACTTCAGCTTTTCCCTGAAGCGCAAATGGTTGGTATCATCAACATGATTTTATCCTTTTATTTAAAGGTCTATGTGGTGTGGCTTATGTTTAAGGCGTCGCTGCAGATAAGTGGATGGCTTGCTATTGGTGTACTGCTTTTCGAAAGTCTGTTTAATGGTGTTTACCAGATTATGCTGATGCGTTTTATTGATCCAGAAATGTTCGCCACATTGATGCAGCAGGTCAGTAATCCACCTTCATAAAATATAGGCCGTCCGGCGGTGCGTTGAAACCAAGGGCGTTACGGTCGGCGACCAGAAGCGCGTCTTTTAAATCCTGTTTGGTCCATTTTCCGCGTCCCACATAGTAAAGACATCCAACCATGGATCTCACTTGATGATGAAGATAGGAAATGGCAGAGGTATCCACATATATATTTTCCCCGTCCCGCTTGACGGTCAGGCTTTCGAGGGTTTTTAGCGGGGACTTAGACTGGCACTGAACACTGCGGAAGGTGGTAAAGTCATGCTTGCCGATCAGCACCTGTGCCGCATCATGCATGGCTTCTGCGTCCAATTCTTCTTTGATCTGCCAGGCCTTGCCTTTCTGAAGGCTAAGCTTTGCCCGCCGATTAATGATATGGTATCGGTAGTAGCGCTTCTTCGCTGAAAAACGGGCGTGGAAATCATCATCCACTTTTTCTGACGCAAGGATCGAAATGGGCACTGTTTTAAGATGATAATTGAGGGCGTCCATCACTTTAAAAGCTTCCACATCACGGGGAATATCCACATGGGCGACCATACCTTTGGCGTGGACTCCGGCATCGGTGCGGCCAGCGGCGTGGAAGCGGCACTGGCTCTGGCAGAATTTAAAGGCTGCTTTTTCCAGTTCTTCCTGAATGCTTGGCGCATTGTCCTGAAGCTGCCAGCCGCGGTAATTGGTACCATCATATTCTATGGTAAGCTTAAATCGGTTTAGATCGCTCATGTGAACGAGCACCCGTTTTTAATCTCAAACCCGCGCATTAAGTCTTGAATATCCATTGGTCCCTTGCCTGCGCGCTGCGCTTTGGTGATTGAAAGCGAACCATCCGCACAGGCGATTACCAGCGGATCCGCGATCTTGGTTCCGGCTTCACCGGATTTATCATTCAGGGTGGCAGAAAGGATTTTCAGACGTTCACCATTCACTTCTGTCCAGGCGCCAGGGAAGGGCGAAAGACCGTGAATATGGTTTTTGACCGTTTCCGCTGATTGGTTCCAGTTGATACGCGCTTCGGCCTTGTCAATTTTTTTGGCGTAAGTCACGCCGTCTTCGGATTGCGGTACAGGTGTTAAATCTTCCAGGTTGTCAAGCGCTTCAACTATTGATTTTGCACCAAGCCACATAAGCTTATCTTGAAGAGAACCCGTTGTGTCAGATTCTTCAATTGCAATTGTCTTTTCAAGAAGGACCGGTCCGGTATCCAGACCTGCTTCCATTTGCATGATGCCAACACCTGTTTCGGTATCTCCCGCCATGATCGCCCGATGGATCGGTGCCGCGCCCCGCCAACGCGGAAGGAGGGAGGCGTGAATATTCAAACATCCATGTTTTGGTGCATCTAGGATCACTTGTGGCAGGATCAAGCCATAGGCCACCACCACGGCTACATCTGCTTTAAGTGCCGCGAAAGCATCAATGTCTTGCTGCTCCTTGAAGTTCAGCGGATGGCGGACTTTTAACCCGTTTTTCTCAGCAAATTTTTGAACTGGTGATGGACGATCTTTTTTACCGCGGCCGGCGGGTCTTGGTGGCTGAGTATAAACGGTGGTAATGTCATGGCCTGCAGTAAGCAGAGCTCTCAGTGCAGCTACGGAAAAATCGGGCGTTCCCATGAATACAATGCGCATGGTCCCCGGCTCCTATCCCGCTTTTTCTTTAACGTGTTTCTTTACCTTGCGCACATACATGCTGCGCTTGATTTTGGAGAGATAATCAATAAACACCACACCATTTAGATGGTCCATTTCGTGCTGAATACAGGTGGCAAGAAGGCCGTCAGCATGAATTTCTTGTTCATTGCCGTCGTAATCAAGGAATTTAACCTTACATTCGGCCGGGCGTTCAATATCCGCATATTGTTCAGGGATCGACAGGCATCCTTCGTTATAGGTGTTGAGTTCTTCAGAAGTCCAGGTAATCTCAGGATTGATAAAATACATGGGGTTCGGATCTTCGCCGTCTGGTGCAATATCGATGACCAAAATACGCAGTAGCCGACCCACCTGGACCGCCGCAAGGCCGATGCCCGGGGCGTCATACATGGTTTCCAGCATATCATCCATGAAGGTGCGGAGCTCATCGTCAACTTTTTTGACGGGCTCTGAAACCTTTTTAAGAAGCGGATCCGGTACTGTTACAATGGGTAATACAGCCATAATTTTTTATCTTATCCTTTAAATCTTTCAAATGGTAGGTAATATGTGTTGGGTATAAGGTCAAGAAGATAAGGAGCGCATTTAATTGGAACTTGATCAAAATATGATGATACTGATCGGCATGGGAGCCATTGGGTTCCTGCTTCTGTCTCTCATTATCATGATGGCGTTACGGGCGAAGTCTGATAAGTCGGAACGCTCGGAAATATCAGCTGAATATCAGGAACAGCTTTTTAACATCATGAAGGCGAATGCGTCCCTTGAAGGGCGCATTCAGCAAATGACCGAGCTTAACGCCCGCGCTCAGGAAGAAATTAAACGCACCATGAATGAACGGCTTGATGTGGTCAGTAAACGTGTTGGTGACAGCCTTGAGCAAAGTCGTGAAAAAACCGGTGAAAGTCTGGAGAAGCTCAAAGAACGCCTCGCTGTGATTGATGAAGCGCAGAAAAACATCACCGACCTGTCCGGGCAGATGGTGGGACTTCAGGATATTTTATCCAACAAGCAAGCGCGCGGTGCGTTCGGTGAAATTCAGCTTAATGATCTGGTGTCATCGATCCTGCCCCCGAGTGCATTTGAGTTTCAGGCGACCATGGAAAATGGCAAACGTGCGGACTGTTTGATTAAACTTCCGAACCCGCCGGGTTCCATCGTTGTGGATGCCAAGTTCCCGCTTGAAAGTTATCACCGTCTTCATAATGCGGAGAGTGAGGCAGAGTTTAAAGAAGCCCAGCGTCTGTTTAAGGCTGATATTCAGAAACATGTGAAGGATATTTCAGAGAGATACATAATCAACGGTGTGACGGCGGAATCCGCGCTGATGTTCCTGCCCAGTGAAGCGGTGTACGCAGAGCTTCATGCAAACTATGCTGACGTGGTCGAAAAATCATATCGTGCCAAGGTTTGGATCGTTAGCCCGACGACACTGATGGCGACGCTCAATACCGTGCGGGCGGTTCTAAAAGACGCCCGCATGCGGGAGCAGGCGGGCATCATCCAGAAGCATGTGACCACACTGCTTGACGATGTGGGCCGACTTGATGACCGGGTCGAAGCGCTTCGCAAACATTTCGGACAAGCAGAAAAAGACATTGATCTGATCGCAACCTCGTCCCGCAAAATATCTTCCAAAGTCGATGTGATTGAAAAAATCCAGATGGAAGAGGAAGACCCGGTCGAAGAAGCTATCGAACCCAAGAAAACTCCGCAGATCAAGCTGCTCGTAGATTAACGCTTAACCGCCATCATTTTGACAAGCTCTCTCTTTAGCTTGACTTCCATGATGTCTTTTGATTCTTTAGACGCTATGAAAAGCAAGTTACTCATAGCGGCGATTATCGCCGCCGTGGCGGGATGTGCAACGACGCCACCAAGGAATGTTGCCGATAGCTGCGACATGCTTGATGAAAAGAGCGGCTGGTACAAGGCGACCAAACGCGTGCGCGATAAATATGGCACGCCAATCCATGTACAGCTTGCAATCATTCGTCAGGAAAGCAGCTTTGTTCATGATGCGAAGCCCGGTCGCAATTACCTGCTATGGGTGATCCCCTGGGGCCGGAAATCGTCGGCGTATGGTTATGCACAGGTTAAAGACAGTACCTGGGATTGGTACCGGGAAAAAACCGGCAATCACGGCGCCGACCGCGACCGATTTGAGGACGCCGCAGACTTCATCGGCTGGTACAGCAATATCAGCCAACGCACACTCGGTATATCCAAATGGGATGCTTATAACCAGTATCTGGCGTACCACGAGGGGCACGGCGGTTTTAAGCGAAAAACCTACCTTAAAAAAGCATGGCTGGTTGATGTAGCGAAAAAAGTGGATGGATATGCTGCTCAATATGCCGCCCAATTACAGCGCTGCGAAGATGATCTGGATAGTGGCTGGTCGCTCTGGCCGTTCTAATTCAATTGTAAAAACAGGGGGCCCAATGAAATTTTTCTTTTTGTCAACGTTGTTGCTGAGCAGCATCTTTGGCGCCGCGCACGCGCAAGATAGCAGCAATTGGCAAAATTATCTGGAAATCAAGGAACCTTATTTTAAAGAAACTCGCCGCAATCGTCAGCGGGTGATCGATTATATGCCCAACTTTAAAAATGTGAGCGACCGTCGAGTCATAAAAGTGCGGTTTTCAACCGATTTCATGGACGGTGAGGGCAAAATCGTTTTTAAAACCAGGGGACTTTTAACGCAGCTTATAAAGCCTGGATCATCAAGCTGGTCTAAGGAATATTATAGTTTTTTCGATAATCAGTTCTTGAATGATGACACATATGACATTCTACTGCCGCTGTTTGAAATCAGAGATAAAGACATTCAAAAGATTGAGGTTCAGTCAATTGAGTTTGAAGATGGTGAAATCTTAAAATTCGAAGCCATAAAATAAAAATCAAATAATGGCATAATTTGGCCTTAATTTTAAGTTTTACTCGAAACTAGTCATAAGAACCAACAAAACCCATTTATGTTGAGATAACGCCCCGTGTGCATGTTTGCGGCACCGGGGCGTTGTAATTTTGGGCGTCACTAAGGTATTGATTAGTACCCGTCCGGCCAGGGGAAGAGATCCGCCGGGCGAGGAACATTGAGGTCAATTTCGGTCCCTCTTGCCATCACGAAAGTTGGGTTCATCAGCGTGCCGATATCTTCTAGTGGATTACCCGCGGACGCAATGATATCTGCTTCCTTGCCTGCTTCGATGGTGCCAGTAACGGCAGTCAGATCCATCAGATCGGCCGCATTCACTGTCGCGGATACCAGAATTGCCCGCTCCGGCATACCAGCTTCATTCATGAGCACCAGCTCATATCCGTTGGTGCCATGATCGTTAACACCTGCATCAGTTCCAAAAGCGATTTTAACGCCTTTGTCATGAGCAAGCTTCAAGGCCTGTTTCATCATTGGCCCTACCTCCAGCGCTTTTTGGCGCACAGGTGCAATGAAGAAATGAGGCTGTTCTTTGGCAATCCGCTCAACGGTGTAACCGGCAATTAGTGTTGGTACCAGATACGCTCCGGTTTCAACGAACAGATCCGCGGTGCCTTCGTCCAGATAGGATCCATGTTCAATGCTGTCCACACCAGCGCGAAGGGCGGCTTCCAGTCCGATGCGTCCGTGTGCATGCGCAGCTACTTTACGGCCCATGGCGTGGGCGGCTTCAACCAATGCTATTTGTTCTTCATCGGTAAACTGCTGGTCAGTGCCCGTAGCGGTTTTGCTTAATACGCCACCGGTGGCGACATATTTAATATGGTCGGCGCCATATTTGATTTGTGTTCGCACGGCTCTGCGGCATTCCGCGATACCGTCACAAATTCCTGAATGGGGGGTCGCAAACACATCATCCCGAAATCCATTACTGCTATCGCCATGGCCACCAGTTGGTGAAATGCCTTGGCCCGATGCTTTTATGCGGGGTCCCATGACGATGTCCTGATTAATGGCATCACGAAGCGCGAAAATAGCGTTGCGATCACCGCCCACATTACGGATGGTGGTAAAACCGGCACGCAATGTGCGCATACCATATTCGACGCCCATCAAGGTCAGCATTTGTGATGAGCGTGTGACCCTCAGCTCCCGACTGTTGGGTTCCTGTTGACCCAGAATATGTGTGTGGGTGTCTATAAGCCCTGCCATCACGAACTGGTTACTAAGATCAATCATTTCGGCGTCAGCGGCCCCTTCGACGTCAGAGGCAGAAACATAACCGTCCCGTACTTCCACAATCTGTTTATTTTTAATGACGATGCTTTGCTCCGATTTTGCCTCTTCGCGTGCGTCAGCAAGCAAGGTTCCGGCGTGGATGATTTTCCACTTGTCCTGCGCCACGGCTGATACCGTCAGGCTTACAAACATCGCGCCCGCTAAAAGCGTTTTTTTAAACATGAACTTCTCCCAATATGATTTTGTGAATGTTATATTATCGCAATTTTTTACGAATTACCATAGCCCCCGCCACCTGGTGTTTTAATGATAAAAATGTCACCTTTTTGCACAGTAGTTTCAGCGCTGCTGGCAAGTGTTTCTATCTCCCCATTAGCCCGTTTAATCCAATTTTCACCGCGTGCCGCATCACCACCACCATGTAGTCCCGGCGGCGAAATATTTCTGTTATTGGAAAGTATTGCTGCTTTCATTTCCTGGTGGAATTCCATATGTCGTTCTGTACCATTGCCGCCAGTATATTTTCCTGTTCCGCCACTATTTTCACGTATTTTAAACTGTTGCAGAATAACGGGATAACGCCACTCCAGCACTTCGGGGTCCGTGAGGCGACTATTGGTCATATGAGTTTGTACAGCGCTGGCACCATCACTTCTGGGGCTAGCACCCATGCCACCGGCGATGGTTTCATAATATTGAAGAGCGTCATTTCCAAAGGTGAAATTGTTCATGGTTCCCTGCGACGCAGCCATTGCCCCAAGCGCCAAGAAAAGTGCGTTTACAATCGCCTGTGAAGTTTCCACGTTGCCAGCAACGACGGCCCTTGGGTAATCAGGGTTTAAGAAACAACCTTGGGGCACGATAATTTCTACAGGCTTAAGACAACCTTGGTTGAGCGGGATATCATCTTCTACCAGGCAGCGAAATACATAAAGAACCGCTGCATGGCAAATAGCAAGCGGTGCATTAAAATTATTATCAAGCTCTGCACTGGTTCCGCTAAAATCGATGATCGCGGATCTGTTTTCCTGATCGATCTGTATAGTCCCGCGAATATGGGCGCCGTTATCTAGAGGGTAGTTGAACTCTGCATCACTTAGTTTATGAATAACGCGGCGCACGGATTCTTCGGCGTTATCCTGCATATGTTTCATATAAGCGGTGACTGTGTCGCGACCGTAATGATCGACAATGCGGTCAAGTTCCCGAAGACCTTTTTCGTTGGCGGCAATTTGCCCTTTTAGGTCCGCGATATTCTGTTCGGGATTTCGCGCAGGAAAAGCTCCTGATGTCAGCTGATCACGAAGTTGCTGTTCCTTAAATTTGCCGCCTGCGGCCAGTAAGAAATCATCAAAAAGAATACCCTCTTCATCAATGTTTTTGGACATGGGGGGCATGGATCCCGGTGTGATGCCGCCGATATCCGCATGATGTCCCCGCGTCGCCACATAGAATTTTGGATCTTGGGTGGTCCCATCAAACCATGGCGAAATCACGGTAATATCGGGAAGGTGGGTGCCACCATTGTAAGGGTCATTGAGCATATATACGTCACCTTTTTTCATGACGCCTTTGCGGTTTTCAATGACCGTTTGGATGCTTTTACCCATGGAACCCAGGTGTACAGGCATATGGGGAGCATTGGCAACGAGATTACCGTCCGCGTCAAAAAGCGCACATGAAAAATCCAGACGTTCTTTCATGTTGACCGAATGGGCCACATTTTCCAGGACCGCACCCATCTGTTCGGCTATGGACATGAACAGGTTATTAAATATTTCCAGTTGAATTGGGTCCACCGAGGTGCCGATGGCGCTTAATTGCGCTAGTTCTTCTTCTCGCTCAAAGATAAGATTGTCTTGTTCGTCGGTTCGGGCGGTCCAACCTTTTTCAAGATAATTTGTTCCATGATCCTCGCGTATGATTGCTGGGCCGGTCAGCTGTTTTATATGTATGCCTAACTCATGACGATGAATGACAGATGCGGCCATCCACTGTCCGTGTCGGAATATTTTTGTCCGTTTAATTTCTGGTTTGACTCCGGATTTTGGAGGAATGACAGTCACGCTACCACCACCGCCGTAGGCCTCAGCATGCATCTTTTCTACGATCAGTGGTTTTTCTGGCGAAATAAAACCAAATTGCTGACGGTGCAGTTTTTCAAACTCCTGTTGCATAGCGGGTACATCGGCAATTGCCACTTCCAGTGTACTGTCGCTACCCTGATATTTTACATGAAGTCGAGTGTTGATTTTAGTATCTGAAACATTTTGCTCAGTAAGTGTCGACTTGGCATGTTCCGCAAGGGCGACGGCGATACGATTAAGATTATCGCCATTTTCTTCAGCGAGCAGTTGTTCGACCGTTTGTTCCTTGATGGTGCGCAGATCGGCAAGCCCCATTCCAAATGCGCTTAAGACGCCAGCAAACGGATGGAGGAAAATCTTCTTAATTCCCAGCGTATCCGCAATCTTACAGGCGTGCTGCCCGCCCGCTCCACCGAAACTTACGAGAGTGTAATCGCGGACATCATAGCCTTTTTCAGTAGATATTTTTTTAATGGCCGCGGCCATATTTTCCACGGCAATATCGAGAAATCCTTCAGCGATTTCTTCGATGGATAGATTATCACCAATTTCCGCCGCTAATGTCACAAACTTATCTTTGACGATGTCCCTATCCAAAGGTTGATCAGCACTATTACCAAACGTGTTAGGAAAATGATCCGGATTGATAAAACCAAGAAGCAAATTACAGTCAGTAACGCTTAATGGACCGCCGTTTCGGTAGCACGCGGGACCTGGTGAGGCGCCAGCGCTGTCAGGACCAACCCGAAGACGGCTGCCATCATATGCAAGGATGGATCCGCCGCCAGCTGCAACCGTGTGAATGTTCATCATTGGCGTTCGCACCCGAACACCAGCGACAACTGTTTCGTAAGTGCGTTCAAATGAGCCGTCAAAGTGGCTGACATCGGTTGAGGTTCCCCCCATATCGAAACCTATTATCTTGTCATACCCCGCTGCCTGCGCTGTTTTAACGGCACCGACAATTCCACCTGCTGGACCGGAAAGTATAGCGTCCTTTCCCTTAAATACTGCTGCATTTGCAAGGCCGCCATTTGACTGCATAAAATAAAGTGGTGTACTACCCAGTTTTGCCCTCATTTGTTCGACGTAACGGAGCAATATGGGATTTAAATAAGCATCAACAACCGTGGTATCCCCGCGACCCACAAGTTTCATAACGGGGTTGGTCTGATGACTTGTGGAGATTTGGTCATAGCCAATTTCTTTAGCAAGCTTTGTGATTTTTTTCTCATGATCAGGGTACCGATACCCATGCATGGTTATGATCGCGACCGATGAAATGCCACTGTGAAAAGCTTTCTCCATTTGTGTTTTTATTGAGCTCACATTAAGTGGAACCAGCACATCACCATGTGGTCCGATACGTTCTTCAACTTCGATGACTTGCTCATAGATTTGCTCTGGAAGAATGATTTCCAAGTCAAAAAGCCTTGGTCTTGCCTGATAACCAATTTTTAGTGCATCGCGAAATCCTTTGGTTATCACCAACAATGTTCGGTCGCCTTTTCTTTCCAAAAGCGCATTAGTGGCGACAGTGGTTCCCATTTTAACCGAATGAATCTGGGAAGAATCAATTTCCTGATCGTTTGGTGTATTCAACAGCCTGCGGATGGCTTCGATTGCCGCATCTTGGTATTGGTCACTATTCTCGGACAGCAGTTTACTGGAATGCAAATTGCCATCTGGGTCACGGGCAACTACATCTGTGAACGTACCGCCACGGTCAATCCAAAATTGCCATTTCTTAACGCTGGTCGCTGAATTATGTTGAATTGTCGACATTTATGTGACTTCTTATGAGCTATATTTATAGTGGGTTTTTAAGTTAGTGTAATTTTTTAACATTATATTTATTTCAAAGGAAATTCATTTATGTCCATTTGGGGTACAATTTTAGGCGGTGCCGCCGGCTTGGCACTTGGCGGGCCAATTGGCGCATTGCTGGGTGCTGCTGCGGTACATTACGCAGGTAAGGCCTCACGTGGTGAAATGGGCGCGACAACACAGCAAGCTGTATTTGCGGCGGGATTTATTGCCTTGTGTGCAAAAATGGCCAAAGCTGATGGCGTAGTGACACGAGACGAGATAAATGTTTTTAAAAAATCCTTTCATGTGGAAGCCTCCGAAGTAAAGCGCGTTGGCTGGTTCTTTGATCAGGCTAAGAAAGAAGTAGCGGGTTACGAAGCCTATGCAACCCAGCTTCATCGCCATTTTCATAATCAGCCTGCGGTTCTTGAGCAGGTCATCGACCTGCTGTTCCATATCGCCATGGCTGATGGGGTAATGCATCCAGCGGAAATGGACTATCTGCATAATGTTGCGGACATTTTCAAAATATCCGACGCGGAGTTTTCCCGTATTCGGGAAAGCCATTTAGGGCCTGATAAAAGCGATCCCTACACCGTGCTGGGTCTCGATCATGATGCGACTGATAAAGAAGTTAAATCAGCCTACCGCAAACTCATCAAAGAACACCATCCAGACCTTCTGATGGCCCAAGGTGTGCCGGAGGAACTTATTGATGTTGCTAATGATAAACTTGCTGCAATAAACACGGCCTACGATACCATTGCAAAAGCACGCGGCATAACGTAAGGACACGCAAATGTCGCTCAGGTATATTCTGTTTGCCTTTTTTGTCTGTCTGATCTGGGGTGTTAATTTCGCCGTGATGAAAATTGGACTTCAGCAGCTTGACCCTTATTTGTTTGGATTGGTGAGGTTCCTGATTGTACTTCTTATATTGCTGCCTTGGCTTAAAATTGTGCCGGGAGCGATGCTTAATCTTTTTATCCTTGGTAATCTAATCGGTGGATTCCAGTTTGCGTTAGTGTTCCTTGGTATGGATCTCACCAACCATGTATCCGCCATGTCAGTTGTTGTGCAGATGAATGTTCCCATTAGTCTGATCCTGGCCCATTTTTTCTTAAGCGAGAGAATGAGCTACTGGCGCACTAGTGGTGTTATTGTTTCCTTTATAGGCGTTATAATTATTACCCTGGAGCCGGAAATTCTTGAGGAAGGAATAGTGGTATTGATCATTCTGGCTGCAACGACTTTCTACTCCATCGGTGTCATACTCATGAGAAAAATGATGGCAATTCCGGTTTTTCAAACCCAGGCATGGGTTGCTTTTTATAGCGTGCCGGTTTTTATCATAATGACGCTGATCTTTGAAACGGACCAGGTTTCTCAGGTGATGAATATGGATATGATCGGTATATCAATGGTGCTATATACATCCATTTTATCAACCATTGTTGGCTATGGAGGAATGAATTTTTTACTCAGGCGCTATCCGGTGACCCTTATTTCACCCTTTATGGTCAGTGTTCCGGTATTTGCAACCATATCCTCGGTGATTTTTCTTGGTGAAACACTATCGGTCAAGTTTATAATAGGTTCACTTGTGACGCTGTCCGGTCTTGGTATCATCCATTACAGGGATTGGCAGTTAAAGCGAAAGGCAAAAATAGCAGCATTATGAAGCACAATCCGTCCCCTAATTTTGATGATCGCAAGCAAAGCAGGGTCAAATATCTGATCATGCATTATACCGGGATGGCAAGTGGTGGTGAAGCGATTGATCGATTGTGTGATCCAGAGGCCTCGGTCAGCGCGCACTATGTAGTTGAAGAAAATGGTGATCTTTACTGCTTGGTAGATGAGGAGAAACGCGCGTGGCACGCGGGCGTTTCCAAGTGGGAGGAGGATGACGACATTAACGACCTTTCTATAGGGATTGAGATCGTTAACTCAGGTCATCCGTATCCAGGTTATGAAAGTGTTTATAAACCGTTTCCCGACACCCAAATGAATACTGTTGTTAAACTCGCTACTGAAATTGTTGAACGCCACAATATTGAACCTTGTTATGTCCTTGGTCATAGCGATGTAGCATGGCGGCGCAAAATTGACCCTGGCGAGTTGTTTGATTGGAGAATGTTGGCGGATAAGGGTATTGGTCTATATCCAGGAAATATCGTTTCCAGCACTGAGGACCTTCCAGATAGGACCAAATTTTTTGAAAATCTGAAACTGTTCGGATATGACCTGGCTGAACATAATGATGAACAGAATTTGCTGATCGGCGCATTTCAGCGCCACTACCGGCCAAGCAAGTTTGACGGTAACCTGGATCAGGAAACATTTTTAACGTTAGAGCAGCTTTTAAATAAAAAAACTAGTTTATAGCCGGCTTAAGGTCACTTTCGCCGTGGCGCGCGTTTGATCTATCGGGCACCAGCCCTTCAGGTAGCGGATCAATAAGATCACCTGTATTGGGGCCGGCAGGTCCGTTTTTGATTACCAGGCCTTTTTCGCCACATCCGACAAGTGCAAGTGCCAAACTTGCTACAATAAGGCCTCTAAATTGCGAAAATAATTTGGTCATAGGTTAATTTCTACTTTTCTTCATCAGAATTTGCACCAATCTGCCTCAGAACACTGTGAAATTCCAGCAAAAAGTTACTAAAATTGATGTTTTGGTAACTTTCTTGGCGTAAGATGAAAGCGTTGTAAAGGCGTAAAACCGATTAATTATTTGTGGACAATCTTGAAGATGGCAGCAAAGAAAAATACGCAGGCAAATGTAAAAGAACTGAATAGAAATTCAATTCGCGATGGACTGGAAATGCTCCGGTCTCATAAGCGCCGAACTGTAGTTTGGCCCGCTGTTTTGATCGTTAATGAGTTCGAATTTAAGTGTACGCTTTATGATATTTCACTGGGTGGCGTACGCTTAAAACTTGATTTGCCACTCGCAACTGGCGCCAAAGTTAAAATCAAAATCAAAGATTTCGAATATACCGATGCTCTGGTTTCTTGGCACGCAGAAGGTTTTGTTGGCCTTCGCTTTGTGGAAAATACCGATTATATTCGTGAAATGCTTGGCGAATATGGTGAATCCCTAATCTGATAAATCCAAAGAATTTCTTGCATTTAAATAATCCATTACGCTAATTTGCAGCAGTCAGATGGCTGGAAGATCGCTGCTGTGTTTTTTTCACAGGAGAGGAAAGTCCGGGCACCACGGAAGAACGGTGCTGGCTAACGGCCAGCGAAGGTGACTTCAGGGAAAGTGCCACAGAAAATATACCGCCGTTATTGGTAAGGGTGAAATGGTGCGGTAAGAGCGCACCGCTTTTCTGGTGACAGAAAAGGCAGGGTAAACCCCACCGGGTGCAAAATCGAATAGGAACGACTGGCATTTGCCGCTTATCTTTCGAAGTGTCGTTCGGGTTGATTGCAAGATGTAACCGGCAACGGTTATACTAGATGAATGATCTTACATTCAATTTCGTTCGCGGAATTGGAGGACAGAACCCGGCTTATAGGCCATCTGACACTGTTTCTTTAAGCCTTATTTCACTTATATTAACATGATCAAAAGTGGAACAAAGTTACTTTTGTAAACTTTTTGTTAACCTACGGACACTATCCTTCGCATTATTGGTAATTTTAGGGATAATTATGACCATAAGCGAAGTAAAAAGAATATTAAAATCAATGCGTAAGCATAACAGACGCGCAGTTGTACTGCCGGCTGAGCTTAGTATTGATGGAAAGAAAATTCATTGTACTGCTTATGATGTCTCGCTTGGGGGTGTCAGACTAAAAGTTGATATGCCTGTAAAAGAAAACTCGCAGGTCATTGTTAAAATTAAGGACAAGCTGGCAGAAGTTGCCAATGTTGTGTGGTCAGCGGAAGGATTTGTTGGCTTGAACTTCGCAGCCAGCCCTGCCGCTGTAAAAGCAGGTCTTGGCGGACTTGCAATCGATTTAAATTAGCATACAATAATCACGTGTGCGCAGCCAAGGTTGCGGCGTGTCAAAGCGGGACGTAAAATTTGGTACAAAAAATGGTCGATAAAATCGAGCGGGAATTTCAAAGACGAAGAAGTAATCGCCAAAATGTACTCTTAAAGTCGAGTGTTGATGTTGGCAGTTATAATTTTGAAGCCACGGCCTATGACCTTTCCCTGCGTGGTGCCAAGATCAAATTAAATCTTCCGTTAGAGCGCGGTGCCGATTTTTACATCAAACTAAAAGATCTTTCTCAAATTCCTTCCAAGGTTTCCTGGGCTAAAAATGGCTTTATGGGACTTGAGTTTACATATCCGCCAGAAAAAGTGCGCAAGATATTTGGCACGCTCGGCGACCGTCTCGAATAGATATGTTGCCAGACTCGCCCGAGTCTCTCTTTTTTTCCGATTCTACCCGATTCTAAGCGTACAAATGGCGCGATAATGAAGGTTTGCCCATAAAAACCCATATTTGTGTATTTTTATATGATCCACATTAGCAGGTGGGTTGGGCGCGTGAATCGATCATAACTAATTGAAAATAAATTAAAAAAATTCAAAATTTTAACGAATTAAGAATTTATTAACTCCATTAAACTTACACTGAATCCCATTGACGGGCATAATATCCCATGATATTCCATTTTATAGATAAAGTGGGATAAAAACCCCTAAATTTCAAAATGTTAATTGATCGCAGAATATCGAAAGACAAAAATGCCTCTATTTATGTCTAAATACACCAATAAGGTGGACCAGAAAGGTCGGGTTTCGGTGCCCGCGCAGTTCCGTGCTGCTCTGCCTTCCGGTTTCCAGCGATCAATTGCCATGTATCAGGCGGTTAATCATAACGCCATTGAGTGCTGTGACCTTCTGCATATTGAAAAATTCAATGACGGTCTGGCAGGGTTTGATCCGCTATCTGACGAGCATGACGAGTTTAGCCTGGTATTCATGTCAGGAATTGTTGAGCTTAGTTTTGATGGGAATGGCCGGATCATCCTGCCGCAGGATCTGATGGAATTTGCCGGCATTACGGACTATGCAACATTTGCCGGTAAAGGTAAGACGTTTCAGATTTGGGAACCCAATGCGTTTGAAAGAGAACTTGAAAACGCGCGTAAGAAAGTAAAAGAAAAAAGAGCATTACTCCGGTTCCGGGGTGGAAACGGGGGCGATAATGATCGGTAATGATACGCTCTCTGAGCACATTACGACCCGCTCTGATCATTATCCCGTGATGCTTGAAGAAGTCCTGGACGCACTTTCGCCTAAAAATAATGGGGTTTATGTAGATGGCACCTTTGGTGCTGGCGGTTACAGTAAAGCCATTCTTCAAAAAGATGTTTCGATGCTGTGGGCTGTCGATCGTGATCCAAATGTTGTGGCGACCGCAGACTCGATGGCCAAGGAATTCCCAGGACAGTTTCAGTTACTCCAAGGTTGTTTTTCTGACATGGAGCGGCTCCTGAGGGAAAGTGGACAGGATTATGTGGATGGGATCGTCCTGGATATTGGCGTTTCTTCCATGCAACTTGATCAAGGGGAACGTGGCTTTTCTTTCCAGCATGATGGTCCGCTGGATATGCGTATGGGCGGCAACGGTATCACTGCTGCTGATGTTGTGAATAACACTGAGGAAAATGAGCTCGCAGATATCATATATAATTATGGTGAAGAAAGGGCCTCGCGCCGTATCGCCCGGGCAATTGTAAACGCCAGAGTGGAGAAACCGTTTGATCGCACATTAGAACTTTCAAAGGTGGTCGAAAAGGCGGTAGGCGGTCCAAAGTATAAAAAGGGCAAACGTCAAATTCACGGGGCCACCAGAACATTTCAAGCACTACGCATTTACGTCAATGATGAGCTTGGAGAGCTCAGGAAAGGTTTGGACGCAGCAGAAAGAATTCTGTCACCCGGTGGGCGTCTTTGTGTGGTTACCTTTCATTCACTAGAAGATCGGATCGTTAAAGAATTTTTCAAAATAAGAAGTGGTGATGTGTCGCGTGGTTCGCGCCATCTTCCAGCGCAGGAAAGTAATTTGCCTGAGCCGACATTTGAAATGCTTTATCGCGGCGGCAAAAAAGCGTCAGCGCAAGAAATAAAAGATAACACCCGCTCTCGCTCTGCGAAGCTCAGAGCGGCAATTCGTACGTCAGCACCATCTTGGGCAAGGGAGGCTCGTCATGATTAAAATATTCGCTGCGTTTGCAGTGCTTACCGTAATGATTTCCACGGCGTCTGTTTATAATCTTAAGCAGGCGACTGAAAATCTTGAGGAAATGAAACGGGAAATCAGTGCGGATATTCTAAAAGATCGTGAGGCTATCAAAGTGCTAAAGGCGGAAATGGCCTATTTATCCAGACCAGAGCGCCTTGAACGGCTCAGCCGTCGTCATCTTGTCCTTGATACTCCATCGACAGGGCAGATTGCATCAGACTTATCAGATTTGAGCGTACGAGAAAATGTGCAACTGGCAAACCTGCCGGTTGATAACTTTCAGTTGCTGCTGCCCAGGCAAAAGCCGGACCCACAGGCCATATCAAGAACTGTGGAAAGTGACCCTGTTATTAGCGTGGCTGCAGAAGAAAACAACGAAACCGAAACACTGAATGAGGAGACCGATAAAGGCCGTATGAGCCTATATGATCGCATTTTGGCAAAAATTGGGAATTAAGTTAGGGAAGAATACGTGAAGCCAATTGATTTACGGGTGGAAGGTGCCCGCCAAGGCGCCATTGAAACAGCCCGCAACCGCATCATATTCGTAATGGCATTATTCACACTGGGGTTTTTAACGCTGGTGGTGAAGCTGGTTTCTGTTGGCATTTTTCAAGCGAGTAGCACCGCATATTACCAAAATGCCAATGTAAATACATCTCTTTTGATGGCGCGCGCTGACATTGTTGATCGCAACGGTGTTATATTGGCAACCAATTTAAAATCACCGTCACTTGCGGTCGTACGTAAAAACCTGAAAACGGCCCCGGAAGAGCTGGCCGTAGAGGTTTCAGCAATCTTGCCTGAGCTTTCCTACGATGATGCGCTTGAAATCTTGCAAACGGAGCGAAACCACCACTGGATTAAGCGAAACCTGACACCAAGCCAGCTTTTTGAAATTAGAAGAATTGGTGATCCTGGGCTGGTAACGTCTGATGCGGAAAAGAGAATTTACCCACATGGGCGCCTTGCGTCTCACGTACTGGGTTCTGTTGATTTTGACAATAATCCGAGTTCCGGCGTTGAACTTTACTTCAATGAAAGACTGTCGAACCCGGAAAATTCAGAAAAACCCCTGGTGCTTTCTTTGGACCTTCGGCTTCAGCATATACTTAATCAGGAGCTCAGTGCCAATATGGAAAAGTTTTCAGCTATTGGCGCAGCAGGTATCATCATGGATGTGAATACAGGGGAAGTACTTGCGCTTACGTCACTTCCGGATTTTGATCCAAATGACACCAATGGCCCACAGACCCTCACCCAGATGAACAAGATCTTGCAGGGGGTTTATGAGCTGGGCTCAGGATTTAAAACATTCACTGTTGCAGCCGGACTTGAGTATGACGTGGTGGGCCTTTCTGACGGTTACGACGCAACAAAGCCGGTTCGTATGGGCCGTTTCACCATTCGCGATGATCATCCGAAGGAGCGCTGGCTCAATATTCCTGAAATTTTTGCCTATTCATCCAACATCGGTACCTTGAAGCTTGCGCAGGATATTGGTGTTGAGCGGCAGAAGGATTTCTTTAGCAAGCTTGGTTTGTTTGATAAAGCCGAGATTGAGATAAATGAAAAAAGCGCGCCACTACTTCCCATGCAATGGGGGCCAACAGAATTGGCAACGACGTCTTATGGTCACGGCATTGCTGTTACGCCACTTCATATGGCAAGCGGTGTTTCGGCGATGGTAAATGGCGGGCGCCTTAATCCTGCCACCTTACTAAGGAAAGATGCAAACTCGACAAACGGAGTTACGTCAATTTCGTCGCGAGAAAATCCTGACACAAACGGCAAACAGGTTATTTCGGAAAATACCAGCGAGATAATGAGAAACATGCTCCATTTGGTCGTTGAACATGGTACTGGCAAAAACGCAAAAGTGGATGGCTATTTGGTTGGTGGTAAAACAGGAACCGCTAATAAAGTTATGAATGGCGGATATAATCGTAAAGCGGTTATATCATCTTTTATCTCTGTATTCCCGATAGACCAACCAAAATACTTGGTGTTTGCTATGCTGGATGAGCCGCAAGGCATTAAAGAAACCTTCAATCTTAGAACGGCCGGAATGACTGCTGCACCGATGGTGGGAGAAATCATTCGTCGTGTTGGCCCCATGATGGGCGTGAGGCCTGCTGAGATTGAAGAAATCGAATATGAAGAAATGATGCTGGTATCGGAAACAAATTAATGAAGCTAAGCGATATTGTAAATAACGAGACACTGTCATCCGATGTAGAAATCAGTGGCATCACCGCAGACAGCCGTCGGGTGAGGCCTGGCTATATGTTTGTTGCGCTTCCAGGACTTCAGTTTAACGGTGCTGACTTTATCGATGACGCTATAAAATCAGGCGCTGTGGCCATACTGTGTGTGCCGGAAGCAAAAACAGATGATGAAACTGTTCAATGGCTTACGGATCCTTATCCAGGTCGGGTGTTTCCGCACTATGTATCCCGGTATTTTAAGAAACAACCTAAGAACATCGCTGCTGTCACTGGTACAAACGGCAAAACGTCTGTGGCCTTTTTTACCCAGCAAATCTGGAAGCAATTGGGAATTAAGGCTGCATCGGTGGGTACACTCGGCATCCAGGCAGATGGATATAGTAAGTATACCGGTCTGACTACACCGGATCCTGTTGTTATTCACAAAGCTTTGAGCGAGCTTTGCGATTTAGGCGTAGACCATGTGGTGTTCGAGGCATCTAGCCATGGGCTAGATCAGCGTCGGCTTGATGGTGTTAATGTCTCGGCGGCTGCGTTTACCAATCTTACCCATGATCATCTTGATTATCACGAAAGTGAAGAAGAATATTTTAACGCGAAGAAAAGATTGTTTACAGAAGTACTGGAACCTTCAAAAGCGGCGGTGCTCAACACAGATAGTCCTTTGGTAAGAGACGTTCAAAAAATTTGCGAGGAACGCGGCCACACCATTATCACAGTAGGGCATGACGATGGTGACATCCGTCTGCTTGATCAGCGAACTACATCTTCCGGGCAGGAAATAACCGTCAGTTACAAGTCAAATATTTATGATGTCTCACTGCCTCTCGTTGGACATTTCCAGGCGACAAATGCGCTTATGGCCGTTGGACTTGTTATCGGCTGTGGTGGCGATGCGGATCAAGCATTCAAGGCGCTTTCCTACTTGCGACCAGTACGTGGGCGCATGGAACAAGCGGGCCGCCACCCAAGTGGCGCGCGTATTTATGTAGATTACGCCCATACACCGGATGCTCTGGAAACTGTGCTTAAAGCGCTTAAGCCACATGTGCGCGGTGATCTTTCAGTTGTTTTTGGCTGTGGTGGTGACCGCGATACAACCAAGCGCAAAGTGATGGGTGAAATTGCGCAACGGCTCGCTGACAGGATTTATGTCACGGACGACAACCCAAGATCAGAAAATCCCAGTGCTATTCGCGCCGAAGTTCTGCGTGGAAGCCCCAACGGCATTGACGCGGGTGACCGTGCCAGCGCCATTGAACGCGCTGTTGCGGAACTAAGCCAAGGAGATTTATTGCTTGTGGCCGGAAAAGGTCATGAGCAAGGTCAAACAATTGGCGACGAAGTATTGGATTTTGATGATGTATCTGTGGTGCGATCCGCCATTGCGGCCATAGAACAAAGTGAACGTGAAAACAGAAGATCGATCAGCTAGAAAGGAACGCAAATTATGAATTTACTTCCCTTATGGACGTCCAAGGAATTAGAAGCTGTATTTGGCGTTGATGTCGCCAAGAGCTGGAATTCCTATGGTGTTTCGATCGATAGTCGCACCATCGAGGAAGGTGATCTGTTTTTTGCACTTTCCGGACCAAATTTTGATGGCCATACCTACGTGAAGGCTGCTTTTGAGAGCGGCGCCGCAGGTGTCGTCGTTAATCGTATAATTGAAGGAGTACCGGCAGAGCGCCAGATTATTGTCAATGATGTTATGCAGGCGCTCGTTGAGCTTGGTAAGGCAGGGCGCGCACGAGTGAATGTGCCGATCATTGCGGTTACAGGGAGTGTTGGTAAAACCGGCACAAAGGAAGCTCTAAAAGCGGCCCTTTCGAGACACCGTAAAACCCATGCCAGTGTACTTAGCTATAATAACGATGTGGGGGTGCCATTGTCACTGGCAAGAATGCCTTACGATGCTGAATATGGCGTATTTGAAATGGGGATGAATCATGCAGGAGAGCTTCGGGAACTGGTAAAGCTTGTACGTCCTGATGTTTCAATCATCACTACCGTTGAGCTTGCCCATAGCGAATTTTTTGAAAATGTTGAAGAAATTGCTGATGCCAAAGCGGAAATTTTTACATCCATGAATAATGGTGGTACTGCGATCATTAATTTCGATAACCCCCATTTCGAACGGCTAAAGCAAAGAGCGAACGAAGCGGGCGTTAAAAAGATTGTCACCTTTGGTAATAATGATTTAGCTGACGTAAAAGTGTTGCGCCACTTTTTCCATGATACTTGCAGCTGCATCATTGCCGAAGTGATGGGCAAAGTTATGACTTACAAAGTGGGGATGCTTGGCTATCACTGGGTCATGAATTCACTGGCGGTTCTAGCAGCGGTAGACGCTGTGGGTGCTGATCTTGGCCTTAGCGGTCTTGGTCTTGCGGAATTGCAACCGCTTGTTGGACGGGGCAGAAGAGAGCGAGTTTACTTTGATATCGCCTCTGAATCATCGTTCCTGCTGATTGACGAAAGCTACAATGCTAACCCGGCAAGTATGAAGGCGGCTATCAAAACACTTGGACAATGCGAAACCGAACATGTTGGCCGGAAAATTGCAGTCCTGAGTGACATGGGAGAACTTGGAGAGCAAGCGGATGAGTTACACCGGGAGCTTGCGCCGGTTCTAGATGATGCGGAGGTTGAACAAATTTTTGCGGTTGGTGTTCATATGAAGCATCTGGCAGATTATATCGTTCATCAGTTTCCAACTATGAATGTCAATTATTTCAACGATAAAGATGCGCTGCAAAGAGCGCTTCTGCATGATATTCGTGATGGCGACATTATCATGATCAAAGGATCAAATTCAGGTGGAATGTCAAGTGTTGTTAAAAAGTTGCAATCACTTGATCGCAATCTGGATCTTCAGGCAGCGAGCAGTTAACAAGAATAGGTTACACAGAAATGCTATATCATTTTCTCACCTCTTTCACGGATCAGTTTTCGGTGTTGAATGTTTTTAATTATCTGACATTTAGAACGGGCATTTCATTATTTACAGCCTTTATAGTTAGTTTTCTGTTTGGACCCAGAGTCATCAACATGCTTAAATCAAAGCAGCGAAAAGGCCAGCCGATAAGGGATGATGGACCCGAAAGCCATATACTGACAAAACAAGGTACTCCGACCATGGGGGGATTTTTGATTTTGCTTGGCTTAAGTGCGGGAACGCTGCTTTGGGCTGACCTGACAAATATGTACGTATGGGCATGTCTACTTGTGACCACTGGATTTGGTTTTATTGGATTTTTGGATGATTACGCCAAAATTACCCAATCCAGTTCTGCTGGTGTGTCTGGCAAAGTGAAGCTTCTTTTAGAGCTGATCATCGCCCTTGGCGCAATTATGATCATCATGAATACGGCGGGTCCCGAGACCGGTGATAAACTGGCGCTGCCATTTTTCAAAGATGTGATGATTGACTTCGGCTGGTTTATGATCCCCTTTGCCATATTTGTGATGGTTGGCGCATCAAATAGTGTGAACCTAACCGACGGTCTTGATGGTCTAGCAATTATGCCTGTAATTATTGCGTCCGGAACTTTTGCAATTATCGCCTATGTGGTTGGTAATGTGGTTTATTCCGACTACCTCAATATCATTTATGTGGAAGGAACAGGTGAGCTGGCCGTCTTTCTGGCGGCAATCATTGGTGCTGGTCTTGGCTTTCTGTGGTTTAATGCACCTCCTGCGATGATATTTATGGGTGATACTGGTAGCCTTTCTTTGGGTGGTGCGCTTGGGGCGGTTAGCGTGATTACCAAACATGAAATTGTCCTAGCGATTGTTGGTGGTCTTTTCGTGCTTGAAACAGTGTCCGTTATTGTCCAGGTGATGTCATTTAAGCTTACCGGAAAGCGGGTATTTCGCATGGCACCCATTCATCATCATTATGAAAAGAAAGGTTGGGCGGAACCAACCATAGTTATTCGCTTCTGGATTATAGCAGTGCTGCTCGCGCTTATTGGTCTTGCGACGCTCAAGTTAAGGTGAACGAATTCAAATGGCGACTTTCTCGAGAACAGATAACAGTATTTTAAGCACATGGTGGTGGACGGTTGACCGTTGGCTTCTGATGTCTATTGCGCTTCTGGTTACGATTGGTATTGTGCTTGTCTTTGGTGCAAGCCCTGCGGTTGCTGAGCGTATTGGCCTTTCCAGTTTTCATTTTGTAGAGCGTCAGTTGATCTTTCTGTTTATTTCGCTTTCGGCGATGTTCGCAGTTTCACTGCTTTCACCTATAAAAGTGCGGCGCTTCGGCGTGATTATGTTTGCGGGTTGCTTGCTTTTGTTAATTGCCACGATGTTTATAGGGGTTGAGGCGAAGGGTGCAAAAAGATGGATACAGATCGGATCCTTCACTCTTCAGGCGTCGGAATTTATGAAGCCAGCCTTTATAATTTTCACAGCTTGGATGTTTTCTGAGACACAGCGTAACCCTGGTTTTCCGGGTTGGAAAATCTCCTTTGCGACATTTGCGATTGTGATTGCGTTACTAATTACGCAGCCGGACTTTGGTCAAACTATCCTCGTCGCCGCTGTATGGGGCATACAGCTCTTTATGGCGGGACTTGCGTGGTTCTGGGTTGGTGCGTTGGTGGCGCTCGCATTTATTGGTCTTTTAGTGGCTTATTTCACGCTCCCGCATGTGGAAAAGCGGATCGATAACTTTTTCTTTCCCGGGCCCGATGGAAATTTCCAAACGGACATGTCGATTAATGCTTTTAAAAATGGCGGGCTGCTTGGACAGGGGCCTGGCGAAGGTGTGGTCAAACGCTATCTTCCGGACGCACATTCCGACTATATTTTTGCTGTAGCCGGCGAGGAGTTTGGTGCGATCGTCTGTTTGTTGATCATCGTGATATTCGCGGTGATTGTGGTGCGTGGTTTTGTAAATCTTTTAAAAGAACAAGACATGTTTACTGTGCTTGCGGTATCGGGGTTGCTTATCCAGTTTGGTATCCAGGCCTTTATTAATCTTGCTGTTAATCTTTCCATTATTCCTGCAAAAGGCATGACGCTGCCCTTCATCAGTTACGGTGGATCTTCCATGCTGGCGCTTGCAATCGGTATGGGTATGATACTGTCCCTCACCCGGCGCTACAGTCATTATAAGCCTGGACGGATTAATTTATCTTGGGGGCAGCGATGATCAGAAGGCGTACCAGTCATATCGTGCTCGCTGCAGGTGGCACTGGTGGACATATGTTTCCAGCACTTTCCTTGATGGAAGAGCTCAAGGAACGTGGGCATCGTGTCACCCTGATTACCGACAATCGCGGCATCAAATACCGGGACATGTTTAAGGGGATCAAAATTTATCAGGTAAACAGTGCGTCTTTCGCGGGCAAAGGACTTGTTGGGAAATTATTGTCCCTACCTAAGATTATCGGCGGGATTTTTGAAGCACGGTCAATTCTTAAGATGATAGGTGCGGGTTGTGTTATTGGTTTTGGTGGTTATCCATCGTTTCCAACCATTCGTGCCGCAAAATCCCTTGGCATTCCTACGTGTCTGCATGAACAAAATGCTGTTTTGGGAAGGGTCAATCGATATATGGCAAAGTCAGTGGACGCAGTGGCTCTTTCATTTGAAAATACCAAACATGTAAACTGGCACGCCAATAAATTCACCGCGGTCACGGGAAATCCTGTACGTAAGGAAGTGGTGGAGATTGGGGACCTTTATTACCCTACCCTAGGTGATGACCGAATATTCAGAATTCTTGTGATTGGTGGCAGCCAGGGAGCTAAAGTTTTCAGTGAAGTGGTACCGCAGGCTATATCAACGCTGCCACGGGCATCTCAACGAAGACTTCAAATCACCCAGCAATGCCGAGAAGAAGACATTGAAAGGGTTCGTGAGCTTTATGCTGATACTAGAATAGCGGTAGAGCTTACCACTTTTATTGATGACCTACCGGGATGCCTCAGATGGGCGCATCTTGTGATTGGTCGCGCGGGGGCCTCAACCATTTCAGAACTCACAACGGCAGGGCGTCCAGGAATACTTGTGCCTTACCCTCATGCTACTGATGATCATCAATCCGCCAATGCACAGGAGCTCGTGGATGCTGGCGGTGCGTGGCTTTATAAAAACAATGAATTTAATGCCAAAGAGCTCGCAAAGATGCTCCAGAGGATGGCGCGCCATCCAAATGAAGTTTGGGCGGCGGCTGAAGAATCGAGAAAAATTGGCAAGCCTTATGCTGCCAATGACCTTGCTGACATTGTTGAGCGGCTGGCGCTTGTGGCTGGTGACAGATCAATCATCAAAACCAACGATATCGGTACTAAAATAGAAGAAGAAATTGAAAAAGAAGGACTAAAAGCCGAACGATGACACAGGAAATTGGTTCACATAACATTGGTCATCCGGTCAATATCGGAACACTTCATTTTGTTGGTATCGGTGGTATCGGCATGAGCGGTATTGCAGAAGTGATGCATAACTTTGGCTATAAAATTCAAGGCAGCGATATTTCGGAAAATGCCAACGTGGAGCGGCTTCGAAAACTTGGCATTAAAGTTTTTGTCGGACAGCGTGCAGAAAATCTCGAGGGTGCTTGGGCGATTGTGGTTTCCACAGCGATTAAGTCGGATAACGCCGAAGTGGTCGCCGCGCGGGCTCTTAAGATGCCACTGATCCGAAGATCAGAAATGCTTGCGGAACTGATGCGTCTAAAGTGGTGCGTATCGGTTGCGGGCACCCACGGAAAAACGACAACGACAACGATGGTTTCGGCGGTGCTTGATGAAGCAAATTATGATCCTACGGTGATCAATGGTGGTATTATCAATGCTTATGGCACCAATGCCCGTCTTGGTGCCGGTGACTGGATGGTGGTGGAAGCCGATGAAAGCGATGGCACTTTCATTAAAATCCCATCCACAGTTGCGGTGGTTACCAATATTGATCCGGAGCATTTGGATTTTTATGGGGACTTCGAAAATGCTAAGGAAGCGTTTCGCACCTTTGTGGAAAATGTACCTTTTTATGGTTTTACCGCCATGTGTATCGATCATCCTGAAGTGCAGGCACTGATTGGCAAAATCATTGATCGGCGTATCGTTACTTATGGCTTTAGCCCGCAAGCGGAAGTGCGGGGTACCAATGTATCCTTTAACAAAGGGTCTGCCCATTTTGATGTGGAAATTAGCAACCGTCAGGATGACAGCGTCATTGTGTTTGAAAATATCACCATGCCCATGCCGGGTAGGCACAATATATCGAATGCGCTCGCGGCAATTGCTGTTTCCCATGAACTTGGCATCAGTGAAGAGGTTATCCGACGCACATTTTCCAAATTTTCCGGCGTAAAACGTCGTTTTACGTTGGTGGATAACGTGGATGATATCACCATTGTGGACGATTATGCTCATCATCCGGTTGAAATTGCTTCGGTGCTCAGCGCAGCACGTGAAGCGTATGAGGGGCGGGTGATTGCGGTAATGCAACCGCATCGCTACACACGCCTTGAAAGTCTTTTTGATGAATTTTGTGCTTGCTTTAATGATGCGGACACAGTGATTGTTGCTCCAGTGTTTGAAGCGGGTGAGAAGCCAATAGAAGGCGCGGATCAGCAGGCGCTGATTGCTGGTCTTCAAAGCGTTGGACACAGAGGTGTGCGCAGCATCGTTGGTCCAGACGAATTGCCGTCCCTGATCGCAGAGGAAGCAGAACCGGGCGATCTGGTTATTTACCTCGGGGCAGGAAGTGTTAGCCAGTGGGCTTATGATCTTCCCGATGCACTGAGACAGGAACGATCATGATGGCAGCGGTAATTCGTCAGATAGATTCGAAAAATTTTGCTCCGAATGTTCGGGGAAAGCTGGAATTTGACGCGCCACTTTCAAAGCTGAGCTGGTTTCGAACCGGCGGCAACGCGGATCTTCTCTATACACCACAGGATGAGCAGGACCTATGTGATTTTTTAAAGCAATTGCCCGCGGACATTCCGGTCACGCCTCTCGGTGTAGGATCGAATATGTTGATCCGCGACGGTGGTATTGAAGGCGCTGTCATTCGATTTGGCAAAAGGTTCTCCAATATCAAAGTTGACGGCGAAAGAATAACCGCCGGTGCCGGTGCGCCCGATATTTCAGTATCCTGGGCAGCCTTGGACGCTAAACTAGCCGGATTTGAGTTTCTGCGCGGTGTGCCTGGTACAATTGGTGGTGCGCTTAAGATGAATGCGGGTGCTTATGGCGCTGAAGTTGCAGATATTTTTCAAAGCGCAAGAGCCGTTGACAGAAGTGGTGTTGTTCATGAATTAAGCCGAAATGATATGGGATTTTCATACAGGAACACGTCCGTGCCCGAAGAATACATATTTACCAGTGGTACATTTATAGGCTCACCTGGTGAAGCTGAAGAAATTCAGGTTCGTATGAACGAAATTGGCGAAGCACGCGAGGAAAGCCAGCCACTTCGAACCAGAACCGGCGGTAGTACCTTCAAAAATCCTGACGGTCAGTCTGCCTGGAAACTGGTGGATGGCGCGGGTTGTCGTGGCCTAAAAATTGGCGGTGCTCGGGTATCCGAAAAACACTGCAATTTCCTGATCAATGAAGGTGACGCCACTTCAACGGATATTGAAAATCTGGGTGAAGAAGTGCGCCGCCGCGTGATGAATAATTCAGGTGTTAAACTTGAATGGGAAATAAAGCGAATTGGACGGCGCACATGAAGAAATACAATCACATATGCGTGCTAGAAGGCGGCTGGTCCAGTGAGCGGGAAGTTTCCCTCGTGAGCGGTGCGGCTATTGCAAAAGGACTACGTGACGCTGGTTACAAAGTAACCGAAGTAGATGTGGACCGCGAAATTTATTCTGTGCTCTCCGGTTTGAAACCAGATGCGGTGTTCAATGGCCTCCACGGCACCTGGGGCGAAGATGGATGCGTGCAGGGGATGCTTGAAACCCTGAAAATCCCATACACCCATTCGGGCGTAAAGGCATCGGCGCTTGCCATGGATAAAATTCTGTCCAAGAAGTTGTATGCATCGGTTGGTATCCCTGTTGCGCCTGATATGATGATCAGCGCGAAGGAACTTTTTGAGCGTCAGCCGATGGAAAGACCGTTTGTGGTCAAACCCTACAATGATGGTTCAAGCGTTGGTGTTGTCATTGTGCTTGAAAATGAGCCTTTTTCGGAGGATATGGATGGTCCATGGCATAGCACCGATGATTTGATGGTGGAAAAATACATCCCCGGTCGGGAACTCACGGTTTCGGTTATGGATGACAAGGCACTTTGTGTTACTGAGCTTATCCCCAAAGAGGGCTTCTATGACTATAAAGCGAAATATCAGGACGGTATGACCGATCATATCTTGCCAGCTGAAATTTCGACAACGCAAAGTGAAGTGTTGATGGATTATGCCCTGAGGGCTCATAATATTCTTGGTTGTCGCGGAGTGAGCCGCTCTGATTTTAGGATGGATGGGGATGATATTTATATTCTTGAAACCAATACGCAACCAGGCATGACGCCGTTATCGCTCGTGCCCGAGCAGGCCAAACACATGGGTATGAGTTTTTCAGAATTGGTGAGCTGGATGGTGGAGGATGCCTCATGCGCGCGATAAAGGAGAACCTGAATAAGAATAAGCCGGCGCCTAAACGCGGTGAGAAAGAAGCCATAAGCCTGATTAGGCGCAGGCGCATACGCACCGCAATTAGTATCTTTACTGTTTCCACAATTTGTTTAGCAGTCATTACCACTTTATATCTATGGCGAAACGGAACTGTTGCAAACTGGATGGCGTCTTCCGAAAGTAAAGTTGAACAGATGCTTGTCGATGCTGGATTGGTTGTTGAAAGTGTGGATATGCTTGGCGCAAAAGTCGCGAGAGCCGATGATATTCTGAATGCGGCTGATATTCACATTGGTCAGGCACTATTGTCGCTCGATATTGAGCAGATCATTGCAGAAATCGAAGCGCTCGATTGGATCAAAAACGCGTCAATACGCCGTGACTTTTCAGGTGATATTATCATCAATGTGGTGGAGCATAACCCTGCGGCAGTGTGGCAGGTGGATAACAAACTATGGATTGTCTCTGATGAAGGGGTACAAATTACTGATCAGCAGCTGGAGTATTTCGCGCATCTGCCTATGATAAGCGGCGTAGGTGCTGAGATGGAACTTGAAGCACTCATAAATGCTATTTCCAGTAATGAAGAATTATTTACGCGTGTCGAAACGGCGACATGGGTTGGTGGTCGCAGGTGGGATCTAATTTTAAAGAACGGCATCAAAATCATGATGCCTGAAACAGATATGGAAGTGGCTTGGAAGAATCTGACAGACCTGGAGCAAAAAGAACAACTGCTTGCCAGAAATATTCTGACAGTGGATTTCAGAGTTAAAGATAAAACGGTGGTACGACTAACTCCGGAAGAAGCCAATCGCAGGAGGCTGCTTGCCAAAACAGGCGGCAAGGGAGAAGAAATTTAAATGCGTGAGCGTACGATTGCCATCCTGGACGTTGGCAGTAGTAAAATTTGTTGTTTTATTGCGGTAGTTGACGAGCAGTCAGCGAGACCGCGGGTAATTGGCATTGGCCATCGTGAATCCCGGGGTCTTAATCTCGGCACTGTTGTCGATATGGAAGAAACAGAAAGTGCGATCCGCACTGCTGTTGATGCCGCTGAGAAAATGGCGGGCGGGGACCCGATCGAAAATGTAACTGTAAATATCTCGTCAGGAGAGCCAAAATCAACCCAACTTTGTGTTGAAGTAGCGGTGGCCGGTCATGAAATTAGCGATGGTGATATAGAACGTGTTCTGGACCTTGGAAAACATCACCTAAATGATCAGGAGCGGTTCGTCATTCACTCGCGTCCAACAAGCTTCAGCATTGATGGGGTTTCCGGGGTCAAAGATCCCAAGGGGATGTTCGGGGAAAAACTGGGTGTTGAAATGCATGTGACGTCTGCGTCTATTAGCCCTCTTCGTAACCTTCAAACCTGTATCAATCGATGTCACTTGAACATGGTAGGAGTTGTTTTCTCGCCTTATGCATCGGGTTTATCCACTCTGGTTGCAGATGAGCTCGAGCTGGGAAGTATTTGTATTGATATGGGCGGTGGTGTTACCAGTATTGCCGCGTTTATGGATAACGAATTTATCTATGGTGATATGGTTCCTTATGGCGGTCATCATGTCACAAAAGACATCGCACAAGGACTTTCCACACCGGTTTCGGCGGCAGAGCGATTGAAAACGCTTTTCGGTAACTGTATGTCAGGGGTTTCCACCGTTCGAAACCAAATCGATGTCACTCAGATCGGAGACAATGGACAGGAGAGCGTAACCACTATCCCGCGGCGGATGCTCACATCCATTATCGAACCCCGGGTAGAAGAAATATTTGAAATTGTTAGGGACAAGATTAAAGAAGCTGGGCTTGAACATTCAGCGGGCCGGCGACTTATCATCACCGGTGGTGCAAGCCAACTTGGCGGCGTGGAAGAACTCGCCAAGAAAGTTTTTAAAACCCATGTAAGGCTTGGTCGCCCGCTAAATGTGGATGGTCTCGCAGATACCACGGCTGGCGCTGGTTTTGCGACTGGTGCAGGGCTTCTTTTATACGAAACATTGAAGCCCGAAGAGCTTCATTTTGTAGAGCAAAGCAGACCAACTGTTGGAATTTTTGAAAGTATAAGCAATTGGTTTAAGGAAAATTTTTAGTAACGTATAATCGTAAAAGTTGAAACACATACGTAAAACAATCGTAATTTCAACCAAAGCGATTCAAATTTGAAAAAAAACGACTCGGACTCATTTTTTTAAAGACAGTGCGAATCACTTGCATTAAAGTATGTTAACTGTTTGTTAATGAAGAATGAATCCTGATTTAGCAATAGATTGTTGGGAGGTAAAGATGACAATTGAATTTACATCGCCGGAACTCACTGAACTAACGCCTAAGATTACGGTGTTCGGTGTCGGTGGTGCTGGTGGTAATGCGGTAAATAACATGGTGACGTCTGCGCTGAAGGGCGTGGACTTCGTATGTGCCAATACGGATGCACAGGCCTTAAGCCATTCGCAGGCGGAGCAGAAAATTCAGCTGGGTGCAGAGCTCACTCAGGGGCTTGGTGCTGGTGCCAGACCAGAAGTTGGTAAAGCTGCTGCTGAAGAAACTATGGACCTGATTGTTGAGCATCTTGAAGGATGTCACATGGTCTTTATCACCGCTGGTATGGGTGGTGGTACAGGTACCGGTGCGGCGCCAATGATTGCCAAGATGGCCCGTGAAAAGGGGATCCTGACTGTTGGTGTGGTCACTAAACCGTTCCAGTTTGAAGGCGGTAAGCGCATGAAGCTTGCGGAAGAAGGTATTTCCGAGCTTTCAAAATACGTGGACACACTGATTATCATCCCAAATCAAAACCTGTTTAGAATTGCCAATGAGCGCACTACTTTTGCGGATGCCTTTGCCATGGCTGACGAAGTGCTGCACTCAGGTGTTCGCGGTGTCACCGATCTCATGATGCTACCGGGTCTTGTAAACCTGGATTTTGCCGATGTGCGCACGGTAATGAGCGAAATGGGTAAAGCTATGATGGGGACCGGTGAAGCCGAAGGTGAGAACCGCGCGCTTGAGGCAGCGGAAGCTGCCATTTCGAATCCGCTGCTTGATGAGGTTTCGATGAAGGGTGCGCAGGGGGTGTTGATCAACATAACAGGTGGTATGGATTTAACACTCTTTGAAGTTGATGAAGCTGCTAATCGCATTCGTAGTGAAGTAGATCCTGACGCAAATATCCTTGTAGGTTCGGCATTGGATTCAAGTCTTGATGGCAAGATGCGTGTCTCTGTTGTTGCAACAGGAATTGAGGTGGATGCTATGGCACCGAAGGAAATTCCGCAAAAACAATATAGCACTGAAGCTGAGCCATCAGTCACGGAAGCTGAGCCAGAAGATGAGGTAGCAGAAGCAGATGTTACTGAAGTTGAAGTTTCGCATGAAGAGGAACCACTTGATCTAACTGAAGAAGTGATGGAAGAGGAAGCGGAAGTCGAAGAAATTTCGGAAACGACCAATGACTTGGAAGAGGAAAACATCGCGGAAGACCGCGATGCTCCTTTTATCGCCCCGGAGCCAGTACTTCCCGAGCAATCCATAGACGACGTAGTCGCCGAAAGTGAGGATGTTTCGGACCCATATGCTGAAGCGGCACTGGCCAATAGTGAGCCACGTGAAAAGCCACGTCAAAAACTGGGTCTATTTCAAAACCTACTTGGTCAGAAAAAGGAGCCAGCACATCAAAAAGAGCCAGTGTTAAAACAAGGCGATATGCTGAATGCTGAATCAACAGTTGAACGTGAGGAGCCTCCGCTCAAAGCCAAGAAGGAAGAGACTTCACCTGAACCAACTGTGGTTGTTGAGCAGGAAAGTGCATCTGAGACATCCGAAGATGAGGATCATCTTGAAATTCCAGCCTTCCTGAGACGCCAGGCTAATTAAAATTATGAAATAGCAAAAGAAAAGGCGGCTAATTTAGCCGCCTTTTTTTTGTTCGTTTTATATTATGCCGCGCCTTATTTGATCCAGTTCAATGGACTCAAACAATGCCTGGAAGTTTCCTTCGCCAAAGCCGTTGTTGCCTTTACGCTGAATTATTTCAAAGAAGATCGGGCCGATTACAGTATCTGTAAAGATCTGAAGCAAAATACCATCTTCTTTGCCGCCGTCTATAAGAATGCGGCGCTTGCGAAGTTCTTCCACATCCTCTTCATGTTCATCAATGCGGTCATCCACAAGATCATAATAAGTGTCAATAGTGTCTTGAAGCGGCACGTCGCGCGCTTTAAGGACATCCACAGTCTTGTAGATATCTTCTGTATATAGTGCGATATGTTGAATGCCTTCGCCGCGATATTCGTTCAGATATTCAACGATTTGGGATTGATTGTCTTTTGACTCGTTAAGTGGAATGTGGATCTTGCCGCAGGGACTGGTCATAGCCTTGCTGGTCAGACCCGTTTTTTGACCATCAATATCGAAAAATTTAAGCTCCTTGAAATTGAAAATTCTTTCGTAGAAATCTGCCCAGAATGTCATACGACCTGTGTAGACGTTGTGGGTCAGGTGATCGATAAACTCGAACCCTGTATCCGCGATCTCAGTCACATTTTCATCTTCGCAGGGGATAAAATCCACATCATAAATGGAGTTCTCACCGTAGCGGTCAACAAGATACAGGCGGCTTCCGCCGATCCCTTCAATTGCTGGGATATAAAGTTCCATTGGTGCAATTTCTTGTGCTACAGGGTTAGCGCCTTGCGCAATAGCATGATCGTACGCTTCTTTTGAGTTTCGAACACGAAAAGCCATAGCACAGATACTTGGGCCGTGGGCGAAGGCGTAGCGTTGAGCGAAACTATCTGGTTCCGCATTAATAAGGAAGTTTACACCGCCTGCTTTATGAAGCGTTACATTCTTGGAACGGTGACGGGCAATCATTTTAAAACCCATTTGTCTAAAAAGTTTGCGAAGTTGCTCTGGTTCGGGTGATGCGTATTCGACGAATTCAAAACCATCGACACCCATTGGGTTTTCAAATAAATCAGCCATTTTGTCCTCTCATGCTGGAAGTTTCGTATTATGATGATTATATAGACCAAAATAGATGAAATTTTGTTTTTAAATTTGCTTAATATTGAATATAATGGGAATAATATTTCATATTATGGGAAAAAATGGATGGCGATTTCTCTAGACCTGGCGGATAAGAAGATACTTAATCTGATTCAAAAGGATGCAACACTGACCAATCAGGATATTGCTGAATTAACCGGAGTATCGGCCACATCCGTGTGGCGGCGCATCAAAAATATGGAAGATGTCGGTGTAATCAAAGGCACCGTGGCGCTTCTTGATCAGAAAAAAACCAATCTCAATGTTTGTGCGATGATCCATGTACGCCTAAACCGTCATGGCGATGACACGCGCGTTGAATTTGAAGATTACATTTCCTCCCGTCCGGAAGTGACAGAATGCTACGCCATTCTAGGGCAGCATGATTACTCACTGACTGTCGTGGTACCTGACGTGGAACAGTTTGAAAAATTTCTTGCAGGAACATTGCTTAATCACCCGATGATATCGGAATCTACAACCTTCTTCGCCATGAGGCAGGTTAAATATACGACAGCAATTCCAATTGATTTACACAGGTCGGTTTAATTAGAACCAAACATGGTCGCTTCTTCGCGATCCTGACAATCAATAATCGTTTGTGTGATTTCGTAAATAAGTTGCAGGTAGTTATCTGGACCAGGCTCCAAATATTGCCCGAGGTGATCCACTATTGCATATCCCGCTTTGGTTTCGCCCATCACGGCCATGGCGATGCGGGGATGTGTTCCCGGTATTCCAAGCACGCAAGTTACATTTCTTTCTTCGGAGATCTCTTTAAGAGCGGCTAAATGCTTGACGCTTGGTGGTTCGTCTGATCTTAGTTGGATCGCACCAAAACTTCTTAACGAGTACGCCTTTTCATAATATTGAAAGGCATCGTGGTACACAATCATTGCACTGTCTCGTAAAGGGCGAAGCAGTTCTCTGACCAGTTCTTCCTGTTCATATAGCTTTGTGATCAGGCCATTGGCATTTTTTATGTATGTAACAGAATTCGCCGGATCTAGCTCTGACAAGGTCTCTTTAATAATATTTACGATACGGCGCGTATTTGCAGGATCGAGCCAGATATGCAGATCCATTTCACCATGTTCATGATGGTGATCGCCGTGGTCGTGACCTTCATGATCATGGTCATGGCTTTCTTCTGAAAACCAAACTTTGCTATCTCTAAAAGGGTGCAGAATTATACCTTCTTGATCGGCAAAAGCTATTGTATTTATAGTTTCGCTGTCCGCTTCGGAAGTAGATCGCAAGAAGGTTTCAAAGCGTGGAGATATATAAAAAAGGACATCTGCATTTGCCACTTTACGAAAATCTGAAGGCTTCATTCGATAAATATGAGGTGTTAAGCCACCTTGTACCAGCAATTCAGGCTCACCTAAATCGCCCATTACCTGGGCTACCAGTGAATGAATTGGCTTGATGCTTGTTATAACTTTTAGCTCTTTTGCATTGGTAGTTGAACCAAAAATCACGGCCGCACTTAACACTGCAACAACAAATTTGACCATTCTTGTAATCATATTTCCAACTTACTCTAATTTATCGATTTGTTACCTTATAACAAGTTGTAAGGTATGGCAATGCCCGAAATTAAACATATTAACTTGATCTACGAAAACATCTTTTTGACATAAATTGTGTTTTTAATGTGTCTTTTTAAATTTGCTGTGGTGATTTTTAAGAGAAGCGTGCTATATAGTGGTCCTATTTTAAGAATCCGATGATGGAAAATTGTACGATTATGAATATCGCATTTAATTTTAATAAGCCCATAAAAGCGGGCATTAAAGCATCTGTTTTGTGTGTTTTATTAGCAGTTTTAACTGCTTGCGGTTCAGATAGACTTGCTTACCGCGATCTTCCGGTTGATCAGCTTTATGTCGAAGCGCAAAAATTTATTGATCGCGGGCAATATAGCATTGGTGGTGTGGCATTTGATGAAGTAGAGCGCCAACACCCCTATTCAATCTGGGCGCGGCGCGCACAGCTCATGTCGGCCTATTCCTATTATATGGCTAATGATTATGAACTTGCAATTCTAGCGGCGGGCAGATTTTTGGCTCTTCATCCTGGAAATGAAAACGCAGCTTATGCACGGTACCTGATCGCCCTTTGTTATTATGAACAAATTGCAGATGTAAGAAGAGACCAAAATAATACAGAGCAAGCGCTTTCTGCCTTTCAACAAATTGTGCGCATGTATCCAGATTCAGATTATGCCGCAGATGCGCGGGTGAAGATCGAACTTACGCTAGATCATCTGGCGGGCAAGGAAATGGAAATTGGCAGATTTTATCAGACCACTGGTGAATTTTTTGCAGCGATCGGTAGATTTAATAATGTGGTGCAACGTTATGAGACTACAAGCCACACGCCTGAAGCGCTCCACCGAATTACAGAAGCGTATCTGGCGCTTGGGATTATAATAGAAGCGCGTAAATCAGCGGCGGTACTTGCCTTGAATTTTCCGAACAGTGACTGGAATAGATACAGTCAAGAACTGATGCGGGAACATGGCAGTTAAGGGGTAGCCGCTTTTCATGATTGTTTCGCTCGCGATTAAGGACATCGTTTTAATAGACCGCCTTCAAATGGAATTTGAAGACGGTCTATGTGTATTAAGCGGTGAAACAGGTGCCGGGAAATCAATTCTTCTATCTGGAATTGGCCTTGCCATCGGCGCTCGCAGTGAGCGTGAATTGGTTCGCCACGGCTGTGATCAAGGTAGTGTTACGGCAGAAATCGCAGTGGCAGACGTTCATGCAATTTGGTCTATCCTTGATGAACATGGAATTGATTACGAATTGGGTCAAATTATTTTACGGCGGGTTATTGCCAAGGATGGCCGCAGCCGCGCGTTTATCAATGATCAGCCGGTAAGTGCAACGTTGCTTCGGCAAGTTGGTGAAAGCCTGATCGAAATCCACGGCCAGCATGATGAACGGGGTTTGCTCAATCCTGCAGGACATAGAAATCTGCTGGATGAATTTGGCGAATATCAAAATTTGCTTCAGACTGTTACCCAAAATTATGAAACGCTTACATCCCTGCAGGCGGCACTATCGGATGAACAGGAAAAACTCGCTCTTGCCAAGCAGGATGAAGAATATATCATTCACAACCTTGAAGAATTAAATGAACTTTCTCCCGCACTTGGTGAGGAGGAAGAGCTTGCAAAAGAGCGTACGCGCATGATGCGTGGTGAATCCCTATCAGAGGGACTTGGTGAACTACTTGATAAACTTCTAAGCGATAAAGGCGTAGATACAACCCTTCGCGCGACACTACGTAAAATAGAACGCATGTCAGGTCAGGCACCGGGTCTACTGGACGTAGTTTCAGAAAGTCTCGACCGAGCTGCAAATGAGACGTCAGAAGCGATCGCAACGCTCGAAAATGTCATCCGGGATCTGGAGTTTAACCCATATGATTTGGAAAATACTGAGGAAAGGCTATTTGCCCTAAGAGCAGCGGCGAGGAAGCATTCTTGCCTGCCTGACGGACTTGTCGCCCTTAAGGATGAATTTGAGAAAAAGCTGGAGACCCTGAAGTTCAGTGACGAGGAAGTTGCGCGCCTAACCGGAGAAGTCGCAACTGCCAGAACACAGTTCGAGAGCAATGTCGAAAAACTTACCAATGCGCGTATAAAAACCGCCTCTGAGATTGATGAGCAGGTCAATAAAGAACTTCCCGCGCTCAAGATGGAAAAAGCAGAGTTTAAAACATTCATTGAACCGCTCGACAAGGAGCAATGGAACGCAGGTGGTGGAGAACGGGTTGATTTTCGTGTTTCTACAAACCCCGGTGCACCTTTTGGTGGACTGATAAAAATTGCATCCGGCGGGGAGCTTTCAAGATTTATTCTTGCGCTAAAAGTTGTACTGGCACGGCGCACCAGCGTTTCAACACTGATTTTTGATGAAATTGATCAAGGTGTCGGTGGCGCGGTTGCAAACGCAGTTGGTGAACGCCTTGCGGAACTCGCAAAAAAGGCACAGATATTGGTGATTACTCATTCGCCGCAAGTGGCGGCCCGCGGCGCTAGTCACTGGCTAATTAATAAAAACGCAAGCCGGGAAAGTGATGCAGTGGTCACCGCAGTAACACCGCTGGGCAATGAGACAAGAAGGGAAGAAATCGCCCGCATGCTCGCCGGCGCCGAAGTGACGAAAGAAGCTAGGGCAGCGGCCGATAATTTGCTAGGATGTTAGCATACTCAGGGACAAGGGTGAATGACCGATATTCGTGAAATAGCCGCAAACGAACTCGACAGCGATCAGGCAGCTGCAGAGCTTGCTCGCCTTGCTAAGGAAATTGCTCTTCACGATAAGCTTTACCACGCCGACGATAGTCCGGAAATATCGGATGCGGAGTATGATCAGCTGCGCCGCCGTAATTCGGAGATTGAAAAACAATTTCCGCAATTGGTGCGCGCGGATAGTCCAAGCAAAACCGTGGGTAGCTTGCCCAGTAGTGGATTTCAGAAAGTTGAGCACCGGCGGCCAATGCTTTCTCTTGATAATGCCTTTGATGCCGATGATGTTCATGAGTTCGCGGCGCGGGTAAAGCGGTTCTTGAGTATCGATGACGCGGATACAATTGAGCTTCTGGCGGAACCCAAGATTGACGGGCTTTCAGCAGCGCTTCGCTACGAAAATGGGGTATTTGTCCAAGGGCTGACCCGTGGGGACGGGAAAACCGGTGAAGATATTACAGAGAACCTTAAAACCATAGATCAGATACCTCTTACACTAAAAGGCGATGGTTGGCCGGATGTACTTGAAGTACGTGGTGAGGTTTATATGGCCAAAGATGATTTTGAAGCTCTGAATAAACGTCAGATCGAAAAAGAAAAATCACCCTTTGCCAATCCGCGCAACGCTGCCGCAGGATCGCTGCGCCAACTGGACAGCACAATTACCAAAAGCCGCGCGCTCAAGTTTTTTGCTTATAGCTGGGGTGAGATATCATCTACACTCGGTGAGACACAGCGTGACGCTATTGAGCATTTTGCGAGTTGGGGTTTCACCATCAACGATATGGTATTTGTCAGCGATGATGTGGATGCGATCATTAATCATTACGAAATGATTTCGGAGCAGAGAAGCAAGCTCTCATATGATATTGACGGGGTGGTTTATAAGGTAAACAGGCTTGATTATCAGGACCGTCTGGGTATGGTTGCCCGGGCACCGCGCTGGGCGATTGCTCACAAGTTTCCGGCGGAAAAAGCAACAACAACACTTAATGATGTAGATTATCAAGTTGGACGTACCGGCGCCATCACTCCTGTTGCACGTCTTGAACCGGTTACAGTTGGTGGTGTGGTGGTGAGCAATGCGACCCTTCATAATGCAGATGAGATAGAAAGGCTTGGGATTAAAATCGGCGACGAAGTGGTAATCCAACGGGCGGGAGATGTTATTCCGCAAGTTGTGGAGGTAGCCAAAACGTCGGAAGATAATAAGAAAATAGAGTTTCCAGAAGTTTGCCCGTCCTGCGAAAGTCATCTTATCAGAGAAGGTGATGATGTGGTCTGGCGCTGTTCTGGCGGCCTCATCTGCCCGGCGCAACGGGTGGAGAGATTACGCCATTTTGTGTCCCGAAATGCGTTTGACATAGACGGACTGGGCAACAAACAAATCGAATTTTTCTTCAAGGAAGGCATGATATCAAGCCCAGCGGACATATTCCGGCTTCAGCAAATGGATGAAGCGGCACCACTCACGTCCCTGAAAAACCGGGAAGGATGGGGCGAGCTATCGGTATCCAATCTTTGGGATGCCATTAACGAACGCAGAACAATTTCAATGGACCGCTTCTTGTTTTCACTGGGTATTCGTCATCTGGGCCAGCAAAATGCGCGACTAATGTGCTTAAATTATCTGACCATTGAAAATTTCCTCGAAAATATCCGTGAGGCGTCCGATAAGGAAAGTGAAGCTTACGCGCGGCTTCTTTCCATTGATGGGATAGGGGAAAAGGTAGCGGATGCGATTGTCGATTTTATTATTGAACCACAAAATACTGCTGTGGTTGATGATCTTCTTAGCCAGATTACTGTTGAAGAGTTTGAGCCACCAGAAACCGGCAATTCGAAAATCGCCGGTAAAATCATTGTCTTTACCGGAAAGCTTGAAAAATTAAGTCGTCAGGAAGCAAAAGCTTCGGCAGAAAGTCTGGGTGCAAAGGTATCAAGCTCTGTATCTGGGAAAACCGATATTTTGGTGGCGGGGCCGGGCGCAGGGTCAAAGCTTAAAAAAGCCACGGAACTTGGTATTGAAATACTTAGCGAAGAAGCGTGGCTAGAGCTGATTTAGATATGCAATAAATGCATATCTGATTGGACAAAAATCCCTCTACTCATTCCATATGCGAATGGTTATATCTCTTTTGCAAGGAGATGATGAGCATCTTCTTGGAATTTAATTCAGCAGATTTAAAGGGTATAACAATGACAAACGTATTTAATACATACAGCTTCATGGACCTGTTGAAGGATAACAATTATGTTCCTGAAGCAGCCGCTCCTATCGTAGAATTTCCAACCAATGTCGCTTCCGTAGTGGAATATTTCACAGATATGTTAAAAAACACATCTGAAGACTATGACTTTATGGATCTTCTAAGTGACAATGGATATGTTCCAGTGAATGATAACTGGGTGAAGCCATACACAATCACTTCAGACGATATTGAACAAATCGCATCATAAATTTATTGATTTTGTGGCAGAGATAACCTTCTGCCACAATTGTTTTCTTCCTCATTAATCACTACAACTTACAACCAATGTTTGCCATTCGTTGATGGGAAATGTTGCTGTGACGCGCATGCCAAGCGCTTCATACGCGGCGCGCACCGACTCGTCTTGCTCCTTTAAAAGACCGGATAAGATCAACTGGCCACCTTGTTCCAGATTTTTTACGATATCTGGGGCAAGCTGTTTCAAAGGCTCCGCCAATATATTAGCGGCAATCAAATCAAACGGACCATTGGAGGCAATCCTGTTATCTTCAAAACCGTTTGATGTGACGGCCGCGACACCCGGTTCGTCATCATTTATCCCAACGGTTGCGACACCATTGGACAGCAGGTTTTCCAGAGCGGTTTTTGTTGCAATGGGGTCAATATCGCTTGCCGTGATTTTAGCGCGCCACACTTTTGACATTGCGATTGCGAGAACGCCGCTACCGCATCCAAGATCCAATATTTTTCTGGGTTCTAATTTGGCGGCAAGATCGTCAATGGCCAGCAGGCATCCGTTGGTGGTTTCATGACTACCGGTACCGAATGCCTGCCCGGCTTCCATCAAAATTGCAACTTTGTCATCTGGTACATTCTCAGCATCGTGGCTACCAAATAAGTAGAACCGCCCGGCTTCAATGGGTTTTAATAGTTTCTGAGATTCCGCTACCCAGTCTTTGTCGACCATTTCTTTAAGGCTGCAGGCGGGTGCGACGATTTCGAATATTTTTGCCATGTTGGCAATCGCATCTTCCAGCTTGGGAAGGGATGGTTTTACGTTAAAGTAAACCTCCATAAGTTTGTTCTCCGAATCCCCTGGTATTTCGAAAGCGGCTATGGAAGGAAAATTCTCGCCGGCCGTCGCGTAAATTATTTCCTCCAAAGAAGGTAGAAAAAATTCAGGTGAAATGATGCTTAATTTCCAAGTAGAATCGCCCTTATTTTCGTCTAATCCATCCATAGTAATTCCCTGTTTTTCTAACCTTTTGATACGAAAAAACCGCTAAATTCCGGCACTTCTGACTTCATTTTGCGACAAAGCGCACGATTCATGCGACAAGGCGACGCTGGGCATATTGTCCCCAAAAATCAAATAAAATAAAATCATAATCTATAGGAGCTTTATATTATGACCAATGCTATTTCGAAATTTTTCTTATTTTTAGGTGTGCCTTTATTGGCAGCTACCGCAACATTTCAGGCGGCGATTGCACAGGATGTCTCTGTAACGCATGACTTAGATGATTTTGATCAGATCCGCCTGGACAATGTTGGTATCCAGCTTGAAGTAGAAGTTGGCGAAGATTTCAGCATTGAAGTATCGGGTGATGAAGAATTGGTCGAAACATTGCTCCTTAAAGTACGTGGCGACAAACTTGTCATTTACCGTGACGATGACCACAAGGTCTGGGACGGTCGTGGAAATGATGCGCCACTTGTACAAGTTTCTATGCCTTCTTTTACAGGATTTGACTTACGAGGAGCGGTCGATGCTGAAATCAACGGTGTCGACAGTGACGAAGTTGAATTCGATTTAAAAGGCGCAGGTAATATTGAAGTCGAAGGCAAATGCCGTTGGCTGATTATTGACCTAAAAGGTGCGGGCAATGTCGAAGCGGATGATCTTATTTGTGAAGAGGTTGACGTCACACTCAAAGGGGCTGGCAACATTGAAGTGCACGCCAGCAAAAGGGTTGATGCCGATATAGACGGCATGGGTAACATTGATGTTTACGGTGACCCTGAAGAAGTCGAAAAAGATGATGGTTGGTTAAGTCATATTTCCATTCATTAATTCGGGAAGATATTAAGGATAAAAAAACGAGGATCTTATCATGAATAAGCTATTTAAATTAGCCGGTGTTTCTGCGGTTGCTGTGTCAGCAGCACTTTATGCTTCATCGGTAACCAAAGCTCTGGCAGCGGATATCACTCAATCTTCAGATCTTGATGGTTTTACAAAAGTGCGCTTAAGCACATCATCCGACATTAACATTGAAATGGGTAGCGGATACTCTATTGAAATGGTCGGCGATGAAGAGCGTATCGAAAACACCATTTTGGAAGTGAAAGGGGATACTCTTCACATTAAACATAAGCGTGGCCGTTATAACTATGATGATGACCAGGAAATGGTGATCAATGTGGTGATGCCTGATATTGAAGGTATGCAGATTAATGGGGCCGGTGATGCGATTATTACCGGTGTTGATAACGCGGAGCTTGAACTCAGCATCAATGGTTCGGGTGATATGAATGTGTCCGGTAAAACAGAAAAACTTGAGATTGATATCAACGGATCTGGTGATATTGAAATGGAAGAAGTTGCAGGAAACGACGTTTCTATCGATATTAATGGTTCCGGCGATGTGATTTTTGAGGGTGGAACATGCCAAAACCTGGAAATTGACATTAATGGCTCCGGCGACGTGGAAGCGAAAGAACTTCAGTGTGTTGATGTGAATGTTGATGTGTCCGGTTCAGGCGACAGCGAAGTTTACGCTAGCAACTCAATTGAATTTGATAGCCATGGCTCCGGTGAAGTGGATGTTTACGGTAAACCACAAACAGTGATTGACCATGAAGCACGCCGCAGAAGCAGAATTACAATTCGCTAATCAGCGGTCAGCTAAAAGGATTTTAACATGACTAAAAATTATAAATTAGGACTGCTGGCTGCAACAGCGCTGACGGTTTCCTCAATTGGCGCCACTGCATCAGCTGAAACCGTGACCATTACACCGGATTTAAAAGATTTTAGCCGCGTGGAACTCAGAACTGCAGCGGATGTGGATATTACAGTTGGGGAAGATTTTTCTGTAACTGTGACCGCTGATGACAAACTTCTTGAAAAAACTGAAGTGATCGTCAAGGGTGACAGGCTGCTCATCAAACGAAAAAACGAAGATGAGCGTAGTTTCTTTAACTGGAATAGAGATGGCGAAATGGAAGTGGTCATTACAATGCCGATGATTGAAGAAATGGAAATCAACGGTTCCGGGGATACAAATATCCGCGGTGTTGACAGCCAGGAACTGGAGCTCAATATCAATGGTTCGGGAAATCTTGACGTAACTGGTAAGGCTAACTCCCTTGAAGTCAGCATCAATGGCTCCGGTGACATCAACATGGAAGAAGTCACGGGCGGCAATGTGGATGCTTCTATCAATGGCTCCGGTGATATCGAAATTTATGGTGGTGCTTGTCAAACCATTGAGATCGATATCAATGGTTCTGGTAATATTTCGGCCAGAGATGTTGAATGTCAGGACGCGAATGTGGAAGTTTCCGGTTCAGGCGATAGTGTCGTTTACGCCAGCAACCAGATCGTATTTGACAGTTACGGCTCAGGTGAAGTAGAAGTTTACGGAAAGCCTAAGACGGTTATTGACAAAGAAGCCCGTCGCAGAAGTAAAATTAACATCCACTAAGACCTTTGATTCTTAGAAAAGTATTATGATTAAACCAATTAGAAATATCGGAATATTTGCTCTGACCCTGCTGCTGTTGCCTGCAATGGTAACAGCGCAGGAGGCAAGACGTTCGTCCGATATTTCTGATTTTGATGAAGTGGAACTTGATGCATCCCTTGATCTGCGGATCATCATAGCTGACGATTTTTCCATCGAAATTTATGGTGATGAAGACCGGGTCGATAGTGTGGTCCTGGACCGTTCTGGTGATACTCTAAACATCGCCACTAAACGCGCAGGTTGGTTTTTTAATCGTAAACGCCGCAGCGGCCCGCTGGCAATTGACATCACCATGCCGGAACTTGAGGAAATCAGTATCAATGGATCAGGAGATGCTGAAGTCATTGGCATTGATAATGAAGAAATAGTGCTGAATGTCCATGGCTCTGGTGATCTTTACGTGACCGGTCGAAGTGATAATGTGGAAATAGAACTACATGGATCCGGTGACATCGAAATGGATGAAGTCCGGGGTGACGCAGTGGATATTGAAGTTCATGGTTCCGGTAATGTGGAATTTTCCGGTGGTACTTGCGACAATATCAATATTGAGATCGAAGGATCAGGGGATGTGGATGCCCGTAACCTGATCTGCCTGTCTGCGAATGTTGATGTTGAAGGATCAGGAAATACCAGAATTCACGCAACTGACAGTGTTGTGTTTGATGGCAATGGGTCGGGGCGCCTTGATGTTTTTGGTAATCCCGATGACGTTGTTGATGAAGCCGCCAAACGCAACAGCAAAATCAGAATTCGCTAAGCTCATGCGGGCTTGATAAAACTATCCATCACTTTTCGTGAAGATCCCATCTCAAAATCGATCATCAGCTTATTGCCATCAATGGCGGTTACGGTGCCGTAGCCAAATTTATCGTGAAACACCCTGTCACCGGCGGAAAATTCCGATTGACTTGTCGCTTTCTTGACCGTTACACCTGCCGTTTTTTTCTTTGCCTTACTGCGGTCCAGTTGATAATTTTCGCGCCCCTCACCAAAGTTGAAGTCAAGATTTGGTGCACTCGCATACCCCCCCTGATCAAGGCTATGAAGTCCCTGCTGACCTAGGCGTTCAATGTGATCCTTTGGAAGTTCCTCAATAAAGCGGGATGGAATGGGGCTCATGTAATTACCGAACATATAGCGGGTCGCGGCATAAAAGATGTGCGCGCGTTTTTTTGCCCGAGTAATTCCTACATAAGCGAGGCGTCTTTCTTCTTCAAGGCCGCGTTCGCCGTGTTCTTCGATGGATTTGCGACTTGGGAAAAGCTCTTCTTCCCAGCCGGGAAGAAACACGGTGTCAAACTCCAGCCCTTTTGAGCCATGCAAGGTCATGATGCTGACACTGTCGAACTGATTTTCGGCGGTATTTTCCATCACCAGCGAAACATGTTCCAAAAATTCTTCAAGGCTTTCAAAAGCTTCCATGCCGCGCAGAAGTTCGGACAGGTTTTCAAGCTTTCCTGGTGCATCAGGTGATTTGTCGTTGCGCCATTTGTCGTAATAACCGCTTTCTTCAAGCACGGCATCGGTTAGATCGATATGGCTCATGTCTTTTGCGAGCGTGCGCCATTTATCAAATTTTTCGAGCAGATCCCGCAACGATGTTCGTGCCTTTTTGGCTAATTCTTCGGTTTCAACTACATCCTGAGACGCGCGCACAAGTGACATGCTGCCTGCCCTGGCGATGCGATGGAGCTTTGCGACAGTAGTGTCACCAATGCCCCTCTTGGGGACATTGATGATCCGCTCGAACGCCAGATCATCGTCTGCATTCTGAATGACCCTTAGATATGCCATTGCGTCACGAATTTCTGCCCGTTCATAGAAGCGTACCCCACCGATGATACGGTAAGGGATTCCGAGTGTAAGGAAATTTTCTTCAAACTCTCTTGTTTGGAAACCAGCACGTACCAAAATGGCCATTTCGCTTAAATGTTCTTTTTTTCGCTGAAGGTCCTCAACTATTTCACCGATGGCGCGGGCTTCAGCGCGCCCGTCCCACACGGCATTAACGGTTATTTTTTCGCCACCTTCTTCCGCGGTCCATAAGGTTTTCCCAAGTCGATCCTGATTGCTGGTGATCAGCCCACTGGCAGCGCCAAGGATATGGGTGGTGGAACGATAGTTTTGCTCAAGACGCACCACTTTCGCACCTTCGAAATCTTTCTCGAACTTCAGAATGTTGCCTACTTCTGCACCGCGCCAGCCGTAAATGGACTGATCATCATCCCCCACGCAACAGATGTTTTTATGGCTCATGGCGAGGAGCCGAAGCCATAAATATTGCGATATATTGGTGTCCTGATACTCATCAATAAGGATGTAGCGAAAGCGCTGTTGATATTCATGCAGAATATTGGGATGCTTCTGAAACAGATTGACACAAAGCAAGATCAGGTCGCCAAAATCGGCAGCATTGAGTTCCTGCAGTCTTGCCTGATAGGTTTGGTAAAGTTTGATCGCCTTCCCATCTGCGTACGCATAAGCGTCGCCTTCCGGCACCTGAGCTGGCAGAAGTCCCTTATTTTTCCAACTATCGATGATGCCGGCAAGCATACGCGGTGGAAATCGTTTTTCATCGATATCGGCAGCCCTGACGATTTGTTTAATGAGCCTCACCTGGTCATCCTGATCCAGAATGGTGAAATTGGTGCCCAATCCCACTAGATCGGCATGTCGGCGCAGAATTTTCACGCAGATGGAATGGAATGTCCCCAGCCAGAACATATTTTCTACCGCATCGCCAATGATCGCACCAACCCGTTCCTTCATTTCAAGCGCGGCTTTATTGGTGAATGTCACGGCAAGTATTTGATTTGGGAATGCGCGACCGGTTGCCAGGATATGCGCTAAGCGTGTTGTGAGCACTCTCGTTTTTCCGGTTCCCGCGCCTGCCAGCACCAATACTGGTCCATCAACATGTTCAATGGCTTCAAGCTGTGGTGGATTTAACCCTTCCAGATAAAATGGTGGGACCTGATTGTGTTTGGTTTCTGAGGGTGAAGATGGCTCAGGCAGGTTATCAAGATCAAAAGGGTCAGTCATGGATCATATATAGCTTAAATGATCGGAAAATACAGATGTTATTTTGGGGAATTTGGAACAATTACCCGTCTTCGGCTTCGATCAGGATTTTATTGTAGGTTCGAAGCAAAATATGGTGCGACAGCACACCAACGATTTTCGCCTCATCATCATCTGATAATACAGCTATGCGGTCTTCCCCTGTTTGTTTAAACAGGTAATTTGCCTGTTCGAGCGTATCGCTGGGAGAAAGATGGAATGTTTGCTTGCGACATATCAAACCAGCGTTTAATTCTTCGGCCGCGACGTCCTTTTGAAAAGCCTCGCGAAGTTCGCCAAGTGTAATGATGCCTTTAATCAGGAAGTTATCGTCCAAAACAAACAGATTATTATATCGCTGGTTGATGATCAGTTCCCGGACCCGTTCAAGATCCGTTTCTTCGCCAACCACGGCAAAGTCCTGTTTCATCATTTTACGTACCTGAATTTGTCGACTTTGTTGTTTTGCGCGACTGCCTTCCATGTCACGTCCAATGCGTTTGAGTTGCAGGTGGAAGAAGGAAGAACTCTTTAAAAAATGAGTGGTCACAAGGTTTGCAACAACCACGGCGGCCATCAAAGCAAGAGTGATCTGATAATCACCCGTCAGCTCAAATATAATCAGGATTGTCGAAATTGGCGCGCCGAGAATGGCTGACGAGACTGCGCCCATCCCAACAATGGCGTAAAGGCCATTGCTGCTGGCAAGTTCCGGAAAGGCTTGAGTTGCGACCCAGCCGAAGGTGCTGCCAACAACTGCCCCAAGAAGGATCGCCGGGCTAAAGATTCCAGATCCATAACGAAATGCGAGACAAATTGAGGTGGCGGCAATTTTGGCAATAATCAGGATAACCAACAAATCAATGGCAATTATGCTTTTAAGGGCGGCGTCCGTGGTACCATACCCCGCTCCCAATATATAAGGACAGAAAATAGCAATCAGACCAACTGCGAGCCCCCCAATAGGCGGCCTTGCCCATCCAGGAATTGGTAGTTTGTTGGCAATGCCTTCGGTATAAAAAATGCTTCGTATCATGATGATCGCCACGAGCGCGCTGACCATACCCAGCATAAGAAAAGCTGGAAACTCAAGAAAACTGACGATTTCATAATCTGGAATGATAAAAGCCGGATAATCACCAAAATGGATTCGTGAAATAATCGCGGCCGTTACCGACGATATAACGATCGGCGCAAAGGCGTGCAGTGCATAATGACCAAGCACCACTTCGAGCGCAAAAAATACCCCTGCGATTGGGGCGTTAAAGGATGCCGATATAGCGGCGGCAATGCCGCAGCCAAAGAGCATGCGGCACATTTTCTGAGATAAATGAAGCCTGCTTGAAACCCAGGAAGAAAGCGTTGCACCCAAGTGAACAACAGGTCCTTCGCGACCAGCACCTGACCCGGTACCAAGGGCAACTGCCGCTGTTACGGCGCTGAATATTCCGTCCTTTAAAGGCATTTTAGTATTGTTGTAACTGTTCGCTTGCATGACTTCTGCGATGGCGCCAGCTTTTTTATCGCCCATAAAAAAGAAGTAAATGAGAGTGATGATCAGGCCACCTGATACTGTGGAGCCAAGAATTTGCCACCACTCCAGCGTATCCACAAATTCAAAGATGTTCTCCTCAAATTCACCAAGGGCGATCGCTTGAGTAAAATGGATGAGGTAGCGAAATGCAATGGCTGCGAGCGCGACAATTGCCCCCACAAATACGGCCAGTAGAATGCCAACTGTCTTATCGTGAACATTGATATAGTTTCTAAGGCGAATTTGATTTTGAATGAACTGGCGCCTGATTTTTCCCTGTTTTTCCCGCATATATCAGATTTTATTGATCAATTTTCGATTTTCTAGTCTTTTTTCATTATTTATTGACCTATTATTGCCACTATTATGACGTTATGTATAATTAAACGGAACGGGTATCGTTTTGAGTTATCATTTTTTTGGGGCATAGGCGGAGAAAAATGAAAAAAATAGGCATTGGCGCCGGCATAATATTTATTCTCCTGATCGGCAGTGCATTGGTGGTGCCGAGTTTTCTTGATTGGAATCAGTATAAATCCCAAGTGGTTACGACGGCCTCTAATTTAAGTGGTCGCACCGTAGCAATTAACGGCGATTTGTCGCTGTCTGTTTTACCGTCTCCTTCATTCTCTGCGGAAGATGTCAGTGTTTCAAATGTGGAAGGCGGTCAAGCCGCAAACTTTATTACTCTGCAATCGGTGGATGTGAATGTGGCGTTCTTTCCGCTTCTGCGCGGTGAGGTACAGGTCACCAAGTTTATTTTGGTTGAGCCCAATATCGCGATAGAGATTGACGAGAATGGTCGCGGCAACTGGGAATTTGGCAGCGAAGAAGATGCGCAAGATGCCAGCGGCTCATCCACTGATTATAGTTTTGATCAGTTTCAAATCGAAAATGGTCAGATCAGCTATCAGGATTTGACCAGCGGTACTCAGGAACTGGTGCGCATGATAAATGCGGATGTTTCCATCGACAGTCTTCAGGGTCCGTTCGAAGTTGGAGGAAATGCTCGTTATAAAAATCTTCCGGTGTCACTCGATCTTATGGTTGGAACCATTAGAGAAGGGCGTAAAATACCGATTAACATGACTGCAGGACTGCTTGATGATGACGTTCAGATAAAATTTGTTGGTGGTTATTTGCCCGATGATATTTCACCGCAAGCAGATGGAAAAATTAATCTGGATGCCGACGAAGTGGGAGACGTCTTTCTCGCGCTGTCCTTGCTTGACCCCGAAAATACCAGCCAGAACGGCCCGGAATATAATCAGCCTATTTCGTTAGAAACTACTATGGCCTATGGCGGCGAAGCGATAAATGTGTCCGCATTTGATTTTGAAATGGGCGAAAGTCGCGGCTCAGGAAACCTCAAGGCAACATTTGGCGATCTAACCCGTTTTGATGGCGAGCTGACGGTGAATAGCTTTAATCTGGACAGTTTTTTGCCCACATTCGAAGAGGCAGAAGCTGACCAACAAGAAGGTGCGAAAGAAAACAATGAAACTGACTATAGTTTCCTTAATGAAATTGAAGGTTCCTTCCTGTTTAAGCTAGGAGCACTGCAATATAATGAAAAGATCGCCAGTCAGATGGAACTTGAAGTCAATGCGGCCGATGGCGCGCTGGATCTCACAAATGCCCGGTTAAACATGCCCGGTGGCTCAGATCTTTCCTTGCGAGGGAATTTCAGCGCTCCGCAAAATAAGCCGTTCTTCAATTCCAATCTCAGTTTGAATTCTGGAAATTTTCGTGCCTTTTTGGACTGGCTTAAAGTTGATACCTCAACCATCCCGCAGGGACGCCTTACCCGATTTGCTTATAGCGGTGGTTTACAGGTAGTACCTGAAATGGTGCAGCTCTATAATATGGACGGTAGCCTAGATACTTTCAGATTTTCTGGTGGCTTGTCTTATGCCATTCAGGATCGACCTGCCATGGGGCTTGATCTGGCAGTCTCCAATTTGAATATCGACAATTATATCGAGCAAACGGAAGAAGAAACTGATTATAAGTCCTCGGTGGCGGTACTCGCTGATTTTGATGCGAATTATCAAATTGATTTATCAAATGTAACAGTTCAAGGGGTTACGGTGAATAAGGTTGGCCTTAATGGTGAGCTGTTTAATGGAGCCCTAAATGCCAAGAGCATTGTGATTGAAAATTACGCAGGTTTTGATGTGAATGGCTCATTGATTGGGAATAATTTGGCGGATAACCCACAATTTGAGACATCCTTTAATACGACAGCCGCATCGCTTGTGCCGCTTCAACGCGCCTATAGATTTCAAACTGAATTTGATATTTCAGAAGTTGGCGCAGTTGCCGTCAACGGCCGTATGAATGGAAACTTTGAACAGATTAATGTGGATTTAAAATCGACCATTGGCAGCACCAAGGCAGATGTGAAAGGAGAAGTGAGGAGCGCAACACTTACTCAGCTACCCAACATTGGTAGCGTTGATTTGGAACTTATTGCGTCAAGTCCAAGTCTTTCCAGTTTGATTGATCAATTTGATTTGCCACTTACCAAAGCGTCGGCCAATGATGACAGGCCGTTTGCAGTAACCACCAGTATAAAAGGCAACACAGAACTGATGGACGTTGACGGCAGTTGGACGGTGGCTGGCGGAACAATTGGCTTAAAAGGGCGCACAAATCTTCAGGAAAATGAAGTGTCGTCTTTCGATCTTGCTGTAAATTTGGATAGTGCAGATATGAGAGAATTCGTTCGCGGTCTTGGAACAGATTTTAGACCATCTAATCCGGAGCTCGGGCCATTACAACTTACTATGGCAGCATCTGGTAACATGAGCGACGTCACTCTTAGCAATATTGTGGGTACGGTGGGGCCCACAAAATTAACTGGATCGGGCAAACTTGGGGCAATGGATGCTGCTGTGGAAGAAGGTGAAAAGAAAACATTCGACTTCGATCTGGTGCTGGATACTGTTCCGGTCGCGCAGTTCATGGAAACCTCTGCGGAAGTGTCTGAAGAAGATGAATGGGGTAACTGGAGCCGCGAGCCTATGGAGCTTGGTGCTCTTGAAGAATATGATGGTCGGGCCAGCATCACAGCCAATTTGATTAACTATGAACAGTATAATTTTGAAAACCCGCGCTTCGAAGCAGTGGTTCAGAATGGTGTGCTGAATATCAGTAACTTTACCGGAAAGCTCTTTGGTGGTGATGTAATGGTCGCGGGAACCTTCAGCAGTCAGGGTGATCTTGATATGAACATGTCGCTGGCAAACGCCACTCTTACAGACGCCACAAACAGCTTTGCCGGCATTAGTCCAGTTTCCGGAACGTTTGATATGGACCAAAAATTCACCGGTAAGGGAATGAGCCAGCATGAGCTTATATCTTCACTTAGCGGTGATGGAACTGTAACAGCGTCACCCGGGATCATTCATGGCATAGATATTCCGGAAATTAGCGAACGCTTAGAAGGATTAAGCAATCAGACAGGCTTACTTAACCTTCTCACCAGCGCTCTAAATGGTGGTCAGACACCCTATGATGGCGGGTCGAGTATGATTACCACCTCTAACGGTAATATCAAGCTTACCCCCTTCGATGTGAAGATGTTAGGCGCCGAAAGCGCAGTGGATATGGGGATTAACCTTGCTCAGTGGCAAATGAATTTATCAGGTGATATGTCACTCGTAGATCATCCGGACGCGCCACCCATCGGCATCAGTGTACTGGGTGATCTTCATGATCCTGAAATTGCTTTTAACACCAGTCAGCTTGAAGGCTATGTCGGTGAGAAGATTGCTGCGAGCCTGCTTCAGAATATGGTTGAGGGTACTGGCGGCATAGGCGATCTGTTTGGCGGAATCCCCGGTGCGCCAGGCGCGCAAGGTGGCACAATGCCACCAGACGGCGAGCCAGCACCCGAACAGGGAACAGTAACAACAAGACCGCTTGACGATATTTTTGGCCCTCCGCCCGCTCAACCACCCGAGCCAGCCGCCGAGGAACCAACGCCAGCTGAAGAAACTGAGCAAGCCGAGCCTGAATCCGTAGAGGAGCTTGGTACACGACTGCTTGAACGATTGTTCCAGCAGCCAGCCCCGCCACCGGAGAATTAAGGAGAAATTCTTTTTAAAATGTAGACGCGGATCGCGCTGCTTAAGTTGGTGGTGCGCGCTGCGTCTATTTCGGTAATAAGTGCCTTGAGGCTTTTTTTGTCGGCCTTGGCAATCTCTTTGAGTTTTTCCCAAAAGATGTTTTCCAGCGTGATACTGGTCTGATGGCCGGCGATGACGACGGAGTGTTTTTTCAAAGTGTCATCATCGCTGTTCATGAGAATATCTAAAGCTGCTTAAAGAAGTCGTTACCCTTGTCATCAACAATGATAAAGGCCGGGAAGTCCTTTACATCAATTTTCCAGACCGCTTCCATGCCGAAATCTTCAAAATCCAATACTTCCACTTTAGTGATGTTGTTCTTGGCAAGGATCGCTGCCGGACCACCAATGGAGCCTAGATAAAAGCCACCATTTTTCGCGCAGGCATCAGTGACCTGTTTACTGCGGTTTCCTTTGGCGAGCATGATCATGCTGCCACCCTGCTGCTGGAAGACATCCACGTAACTGTCCATGCGTCCGGCTGTGGTCGGACCAAAGGAACCAGAGGCATAACCTTCCGGTGTTTTGGCGGGCCCCGCATAATAAACAATATGATTTTTTAGATAATCGGGCATCGGCTCACCCGCTTCCAGTTTCTTGAGTATTGCCGCATGGGCAAGATCGCGCGCCACAACAATTGTACCGGTAAGTGAAAGTCTGGTGCGGATAGGATATTGACTTAAATCGGCAAGCACTTCATTCATTGGGCGGTTAAGATCAATATTAACCACGGTATCGCTGAGTTTATCCTCACTCACGTCTGGCATAAAGCGAGCCGGGTTTGTCTCCAACTGCTCAATGAAGATACCATCTTTAGTGATTTTTGCCTTTGCCTGTCTGTCGGCCGAGCAAGAAACGCCGATACCGATGGGAACTGAAGCACCGTGTCGGGGCATGCGCACAACACGTACATCGTGACAGAAATATTTCCCTCCAAACTGTGCCCCTATATCGAATTGTTGCGTCATCTTAAGCACTTTTTCTTCAATTTCCGGGCAGCGGATGGCTTGGCCATAGTCACTGCCCTCCGTGGGCAGGGTATCGAGGTAATGGGTGCTGGTCAGTTTCACCGTTTTAAGGTTCTGCTCAGCGCTAAGGCCACCAACTACGATCGCCAGATGGTATGGAGGGCAGGCGGCGGTGCCGAGTGTTTTTAGTTTTTCATCCAGAAATTCCATTAGCTTGTCTTCGCGAAGAACCGCGGGCGTTTGCTGGAATAGAAATGTTTTGTTGGCGCTGCCGCCACCCTTGGCGACAAACAAGAAGTGATACTCATTTCCTTCAGTAGCGTATATATCGACCTGTGCCGGACCATTGGTCTTTGTGTTGGCTTCTTCAAACATGCTTTTTGGTGCGAGCTGTGAATAGCGCAGATTGGTTCCCGTGTAAGTATCAATGACACCTTGGTTCACAGCTTCAGCATCATCACCGTCAGTCCAGACATATTGGCCTTTTTTACCCATTACAATACCAGTACCAGTATCCTGACATCCAGGTAGGACCATACCAGCAGCAATGTTGGCGTTTTTAAGTAACTCTGTCGCTACAAAACGGTCATTATCCGATGCTTCATCGTCTTCAAGAATTTTAGCGAGTTTTGCCAGATGCGTTGGACGCAGCAAATGAGCAATATCTTTCATTGCCTCAGCAGTCAGCAGGCGGATGCCTTCAGGATCGACTTTCAGAATTTCTTTGCCGTCAACCTCTATTGTTGAAACATAATCAGATGTAATTTTTCTGTAGACCGTATCGCTTTCACCTAGCGTATACATGTCGGTATAGTTTGCGGATGTCATGGAGTATTGTCCAGAAAATTGGGGTTTTATTTTTTCTTTCTAAAATTGTCGAGCGCGACAATATTATCTTTTTCGACCACTTCTTCGCCGGTATCAAGATCTTCCTGTTTTGGCGGTAGTTCCTCAGTATCAGCAACTTCAATGGTTGTTTCCACTTCAGAATTAAAGTGAAGGCCAAAATCAACACTTGGATCGAAGAAACCGAGCAGGCTGTCAAACGGAATACGAAGATGCTCTTTATTGCGGTTAAAGCTCAAGGAAATTCCAAAATAGGCGTCAGATACTTTTAGGTCCCAGAATTGATTCTGAAGCACGATGGTCATATCTTCTTCATAGCGTTCTTTAAGATACTTTGGAATAACAACATCGGGATGAGTCGTTTGAAAGGTAATATAGAAATGATGGTCGCCAGGAAGACCGTTTTCGGCGGTATCAATAAGAATATCTCGAACAACACCAATAAGTGCAGATTGGACCATTTCGTCGTATTGTATAATACTATCAGTCATTTACCTCAACTTCTCCCGTTCCGACTCCGATTTTTCCAAATTATAGCGGCAAGATGATTATGGTGCCAGACATTTTAGGGGTTCACCCAAAACCGGTAATAAAAAAGTGGTGGGCTTCTGTTGCTAGGTGCCCACCGAACCCCGCGTAGCTAAGCCTATTAAGCTGCTACAGCAAATGCTTCGTTATCGTTTGCATTTGTAAAAAATGATCCGTCACAGCGGTATCATACTGGGCAAAAGCTATATCTTTATTGCGCACGTCGATCCTATTTCGCCCCCATAATCAAAGATTTAAGAGAATGGTGGAGGCGCCGGGTACTGCCCCCGGGTCCGATACGTTTATTCCATATATCAGTTTATTGCCATAGTCGGTTGCCCGACGGTTTATATATAGTGCAGATGGGTTAAAATTTAAATAGATTTGCGAGAATTTTTGTGCGATCTATGTAAACTGTTACAATTCATTAAGATGGGTATCGATGAAACAATATCTTGATCTCGCGCGGCGTATTCGCGACGAAGGCACCACCAAAGGAGACCGCACCGGCACCGGCACCAAAAGCGTTTTTGGTCACCAGATGCGATTTAATCTGGAAGATGGTTTTCCCATGGTCACTACCAAAAAGCTCCATTTAAAATCAATAATTCACGAACTGCTGTGGTTTATTGCCGGCGATACCAATATCAAATATTTAAAAGACAATGGTGTGCGAATCTGGGACGAATGGGCCGACGAAAATGGCGATCTGGGCCCGGTTTATGGTCATCAATGGCGGTCCTGGCCGACACCGAATGGCGATACGGTTGATCAGATTACAAACCTGATTGAGATGATCAATAATAACCCTGACAGCCGCCGTCTGATTGTCAGCGCCTGGAATGTCGCGGATGTGGATCATATGGCGCTGCCGCCGTGTCATTGCCTGTTTCAGTTTTGGGTGGCGGATGGCAAGCTTAGTTGTCAGCTTTATCAAAGAAGCGCGGACGTGTTCCTGGGCGTACCGTTTAATATTGCTTCCTACGCGCTGCTTACCATGATGATTGCGCAGGTGTGTGATTTGGGTGTTGGGGATTTTGTCCATACTTTTGGCGATGCGCATCTTTATCTTAATCATATGGAACAGATCGATCTTCAGCTAAGTCGCGATCCAAAACCACTTCCAACCATGCATATCAATCCGGATGTAAAAAGTATCTTTGATTTCAAGTTTGAGGATTTTGAACTTCGGGACTATGAAGCTCACCCTCATATCAAGGGTGTGGTGGCCGTCTAATGATTAAGACGTCAATGATTGTTGCAGCGGCTGAAAACGGCATTATTGGTAAAGACAATGATATGCCGTGGAAAATTTCTTCGGATCTTCAGTATTTTAAAAAAGTGACTATGCACAAGCCCGTGATAATGGGAAGAAAAACCTTCGAAAGTATCGGTAAGCCGCTTCCCGGTCGCACCAACATTGTGATTACCCGCGATACCAACTTCACTGCTGAAGGGGTTATCACTGCTCACGGCGTGGATATGGCGCTAGATGTCGCCAAAAGCATGGCGGAAGCCAAGGGACTAAAGGAAGTCATGGTGATCGGTGGCGCGCAGATTTATGCGCTTTGCCTTCCAGAGACGGACCGTCTTTACCTTACCCGTATCCACGCGGAAATCGCGGGAGATACATATTTCCCGGAATTAAAGGCTGACGAGTGGTTGGAATACTCCCGAGAAGATCACGTGGCCGGCGAAAAAGACAGCCACGATTATAGTTTTTTGGTCCTGGATCGGGTTTAATCCTCAAGACTATAGACCAATGTCACCTGAGCTGTTGTTGTAATCATGCCGGGTTTTATAGGTATATTTAAGTTACCCGCCTGACTGGAGTCGATAGCGGCAGCAGCCTCTGTTCTAAGGTTAACGGAATATGGTTGAATTCTATTTATCACCTGAGCTTCCGTTATAGTGCAAACATTGCCAAGGCTATTTTGCGAAAGATCCGCATAAAGTGTAGCTTTGTGAAATGCCTTTTTGAAGGCAATTTCACGTGCTTGATCTTCCAGTTCAGCTTTTTTTGAAGAGGAATAATTTATGCTCGAGAACAAGTTCTCGCTTCCTGCCATCACACCATTCATGAGCTCAGTAATATTTTCCAAATCAAAGGTTTTGAAGTAAACGCGCGAGGTCGCCCTATAGGCGATTATCTCTTGTCTGTTACGAGGATCATATATTGGATTTATGTTTATAGCTTCTGTACGAATATCCCGATCTTCTATGTCGAGATCTTCCAAAACACCGACAACTTTCTGTAAATTATCAGATAAACCAGCCAGAGCTTCGACTTCAGTGTTCTGCTCACTTTTTACATTTAACATCACTTCAGCAATATCAGGGACACTTTCAACAACACCTGTCGAAGTCATGGTGATGGTGGGGCCCTGGCACTGCGTTATTTCCTGTGCCTGGCAAGCGGAAATGGTAAACATACTGGCTAGAAATATGGTTAGAAATTTTGTTTGATTCATTTTGTCCTCCATAATTTCCCTAAATTCAGTGGTACGTCTCGATCATGTCATTTTCAGGGCTGATTTTTGATTATTTTGAGCATTTTTTGCACCTGAATATCACCATAACCGTAAATGGGCAGCCGTGTAATAAATTCTTTGAACACCGGTGCGAACTCGTCAGTACCAAGATCAGCAATAATTTCCCTCAGGGTATGATAGGGCAGTCCATTTTCTTCGTTTCCAGGCGCACGGTCAATATGAGCTTGAACGGCGCGAGCAATAAATGCGAATTGCACCAAGCTATTTGCAATGTTCGAGAGTGCTTCAAGGTCAGCTGCTCGATAACTCTCCCACAGTTTTGCTATTGAGTCTGGTTCGCCGATAGGTATCCGGTCTTCGTAAAATTGTTCCAACTCCTGTTGCGAACAATATCCAAACGCATATTGGTTGGGCGCTTTGGGAAGCACCAGAAAGAGATTATTCTCTCTACCTGCTTTCACCAGCACATGAACGCAGAACCAGAAGTTTACCTGGCAAAAGAGATCTTCTTCGAACCAGAGGTTAATCTCTGTGTCCTCCTGAATAGTCAAAAGTTTAGAAAGTTCTGGAACGGTTTGATCGAAATAATCTTGTCTGGAAACATTTGGGACGGTGTCATTGATATATTTTGCTCGTACTTTAAAAAAATCATCCAATGTGTCGCCGCACACATCACCGTCAATCAGGCATTCGCGCATGATGATCTGCTCACCCGATATGGACACAGGGAAAATATATTTAAGCGCATCACCGTTGAGTATGTGACACTGCGTAAGCATTATTTAAACCGGTTGTAATCAATGGGTTGGTTTTTATCCAGGAAGCGGTCTGTTTCCGGCATTGGATACTTAAGCCCGGTGGCGCAGTTAAAGAGTACCACTTTGTCAGATGTGTTCACTTGCCCTTGTTCCAGCGCCAATTCCCACGCGGCGTAAGTGGCTGCGCCTTCCGGGCACAGCAAGAGGCCGTCTTGCTTGGCAACACGGTCCCGGCATTCAAAAATGTGATTTTCTTTTACCGCGATGGCGGATCCGCCGCTTTCCCGCACGGCACGTAGGATCAGAAAATCCCCAACCGCGATGGGAACGCGAATGCCCCAAGCATGGGTGAAGGCTTCTTTCCAAAGCGGGGCGTGCTCTTCGCCAGCTTCAAACGCCTTTACAATTGGTGCGCATCCTTCAGCTTGTACCGAGAACATTTTAGGACGTTTTGAGCCGATCCAGCCCAGCTTTTCCAGCTCGTCAAAGGCTTTCCACATGCCGATCAGGCCGGTTCCTCCACCAGTAGGATAGAAGATAGCGTCGGGCATTTCCCAACCGAGCTGTTCAGCCAGTTCCAGTCCCATGGTTTTCTTGCCTTCTATCCTGTACGGTTCCTTCAGGGTTGAAATATCCGCCCAGCCCATTTCTTCCTTGCCATCGTAGACGATCTTGCCGCAGTCATTGATAAGGCCATTGACGGTATACGTCGTGGCGCCTTGAAGTTCAATTTCACGGATATTTACAATTGGTGTATCATCAGGGCAGAAGACAGTGGTCTTAAGACCTGCGTAACTGGCATAGGCAGCGAGCGCGGCGCCGGCGTTACCGTTGGTGGGCATGGCAAGGTGATTTTGGCCCAGTTCCTTGGCCATTGCGACAGCCAAGGCAAGTCCGCGGGCTTTGAACGATCCGGTTGGCAGGCGTCCCTCATCCTTTACAATCACATCGCAGCCACCTGGCACCGAATGGTCAAGCGGGATCAGCGGGGTCATCACTTCACCAAGGCTTACCACATTATCGCCACCGTTTACCGGCAGAAATTCGCGGTATTTCCAAAAGCCGCCAGGCCGTGCTTCAATTTCATCGCGTGTGACACTGTTTTTGATAGCATCCAGATCATATCGCACCAGAAGTGGTCTTCCGGCTTCGGAAAGGCCGTGAATTTCACCGGCTTTATAGTCATCCTTGCCGGTGATCGAACATTCAAGGTTTGTCACGTAAGATTGTTTCGCGTCATATAGCGACTTGGTGAATTCATACTCTGGTGAATGGGACATGCAACTTCCTTACAGGTGATCAATGCGGCGCACTGCACCTTTATCGGCGGATGTAGCCATAAGACCGTAGGCCTTCAGCGCGCGAGAAACGACACGGGTTCTGATCTCTGTTGGCTTCCAGGCAGCGGAGCCGCGACTATTCATAAATTCGCGCCGCTTTTCAAGTTCCTCTTCGCTGACATCAACGCGGATTACGCGGTTGGGAATATCAATTTCAATAATGTCGCCATTATTAATCAGAGCGATGGCGCCACCTGATGCTGCTTCGGGGGAAACATGGCCTATCGATAGCCCAGACGTGCCGCCCGAAAAACGACCATCAGTAATCAGCGCACAGGCTGTACCCAGCCCCATGGATTTAAGGTAAGACGTGGGATAGAGCATTTCCTGCATTCCCGGACCGCCG